>CAZXOP010000031.1:0-18242 GCA_964642235.1 uncultured Muribaculaceae bacterium | reverse complement strand
CCCTTAAAATATCTAATGGGATATAGCGTTTCACGGAACAAAGTTAACATTATTCCATTACAGCTTTTTGTAAAGTCTCTTTTATAAATGCATTAATAGATATTCCCATTTCTGAGGAACGTTCTACAACCTTTGCATGGATTTGTGGAGTAAGTCTAATATTTAGAGTTCCGCTATATGGTTTAGCGGGCTTCCATCCGTTTTCTTCACACATCTCTAAATAATCATCTATTCCGGCATGGAAATCTGCTTTCAACTCCTCCAAAGTATTCCCTTCATAACTTATTAGATGTCTTTTATCAATGCCTAATACTTTCCCGTATAGACAATCATCTTCCCTACTATATTCTATGCTGCCATTATAACCTTTATATTCAAGAGTGTCCATATATTTTTATATTAATTGGTTTTCTTTTAAGTAATCAAGTACTTGTTTCATTACATACTGTTTTATAAAACGCTGGGGATGTGGGCGATGTATAGTGTAGGAGAGATTCTTTTCTGAATGAATCATCCCCACTCTGTGTCTATTTTTAGACACAAATTTAGTATAAGATTTGTTGGTTACAAAATATAATTAAGTATTCTATGCTTTATAACTGTAAAATTAATCCAATCCTTCTGGAATTTCCAAGGTTATGGTTTTTTTTCGTTTGTTGAGGGAGATGAGAAGGTCGGGGTGGAAGGGGATGAGCAGAGGGACTTGCAGAAGGGTTGGAATTAGGTAAGCAGGAAGGTATGTCAGAAGGGCTTGAAAGAGCTACTCTCGCTATAGCTCGCTCTATGAAGTCAAAGGGGATTTCTCCCGATTTAGTATCTCAGACAACAGGACTCTCCACAGAAGAGATAGAAAGATTATAGCCTAATTTTTTACCTGCCAATGTTTTGGTATATTGTTATTTGTCATTTTTCAGTTGATTTTGGATTAGCGTTTTCAGTTCTTCTCTGTTGGGTAGATATAGTTGGTATTTGCTTACAAATAGTTGCGATGAGATGTTATGTAAGGCGTATTGAACCAATATTTCATCTTTTTCTTTTGCCAGCACAATGCCTATGGGTGGGTTATCGCCTGTTGTATTTTCTTCGGATTCAAAATATCCCAAATACATATTCATTTGTCCTACGGCTTCATAACTTGCCTCTTCTCTTTTGAGGTCGATAAGCACAAAGCATTTTAATATGCGATGATAAAAAACTAAATCAACATAATGTGGTCGGTTGCCTAACACAATGCGGTATTGTCTGCCTATAAAAGCAAAACCTTTTCCCAATTCTAACAAGAAATATTCTAAATTTTCAATAATCTGTTTTTCAAGTTCTGTTTCGGTTAGGTGATAAGGTTCAGGTATTCTTAAAAAATCTAAAATGTATGGTTCCCTAATAATATCAATTGGCTTTGTTACTATTTGCCCTTTTTTGGCTAATTCCAAAATACCCTCTTTATCTTTGGAGGCAGCGAGACGAAGAAACAGCGATGATTTTTTCTGCCGTTTTAACTCTGGTATCGACCATTTTTCTGCAATAGTCTGTTGCAGATAAAAGTTGCGTTCTAATTTGTCGGAAATTTTCAACAACTCTACATAATGCGACCAACTTAATAAGTGAGAAGGCTTCTCACTTATTGGGAACTCGCTGTAAAATAGCCGCATATAGATAAGATTGCTTCGACTAAAACCTTTACCAAGGTTTGCTGTTAAATCTTTTGAGATATTGTTGATTAGAGCCTTTCCATATTCGGCTTTTATTCTTCCTTTTTGTTCAAACTCCACAATGTATTTACCAATTAGCCAATAAGTTTCTACTAATTGTTCGTTCACAATAGTTACTGCATTAGCCTGACCTTGCTTGTAGGTTTCAGCTATTTTAGTTATCAATTGCTTGTAGTCGCTATTTATTGTCAGTTCGTTCATCTGTTTTATATCGGTTCTGTTACTTCTTTTAACTGCAGAACAAATATATGCAATTTTTGCTAAAGGATGGTAATCAAACTAAGCGCGCCAGCGTATTTTCTTTTTTGATAAGAAAGCTACGAAGGCAAGGGTTAGGGCTGTCATTACGAATGAGCGGATAGAATCATACCGAAAATGGTAAGACCTCTTAAAATATCTAATGGGATATAGCGTTTCACGGAACAAAGTTAACATTATTCCATTACAGCTTTTTGTAAAGTTTTTTTATTAAATTTGCAAAAACATCCTTTAACTGATGAAACTCGGACTAAACATACTATTTGAAAAGCCTGTAACCACCTTATTGTTAGCGATTTACGCGGGGGGCGTAAAAACCTCTTTCACGCACGAAGTGCGTTATACCCCTCTATTTCGTTCCGCAATCCACTCTCTTATCCAAGAGGGGAGGGATTCCTATGTCCTATTCTCATCGACATCCAAGAATCTTAAAATATATAGCTTATGATTAAATCAGACAAAAACAGATTTAGAGAGCCTAACATCTCTCATTATACTTCTCCTGAGATAGAGGTATTAGAAATTAAAGTCGATAAAGGTTTTGCGACCTCTTCTCAAGACGGAGCGGCTGAAGACCTTGGTGATCCTCTTAACGGTTCATGGGATTGGTAATTATTAATTTTAAAAAGTAACGATATGAAACTTACTAAAATGAGATGTGCTACTGCACTTTTGACACTTTTAATTTTAATAACGAGTTGTAATAAGAAGGAAGGACTTCCTCTTCAGGGGAATCCTTCTCTTATAACTGCCTTTGTAGAGCAACCTATTCCTGAGACTAAGACTTCACTTGGAGCCTCTCCCGCTAATCAGATATTATGGAGTGAAGGGGATAAGATAGCTCTCTTTTTCGAGGTAAATACCTATAAATGTGAATATATTCTTAAAACGGGTGCCGGAACTAATAGTGGTAAATTTAGCGGTATCCCTTCAGAAGAGGAGTATTCGGCTGTCTATGCTTTTTACCCCTTATCTCCTGCCTTTAATGTAACGATGAGCAGGGTTAGTGGTGTCCAATGCCTAAATTTTACTATCCCATCTGTTCAGAGCTATAAAGAAGGAAGTTTTGCCAATGGGGCATTTCCCTCTGTGGCTTACACTACTAATAATGGTGCACTTGCTTTTAAAAACCTCTGTGGTCTCTTAAAACTTCAGTTAAAGGTAGTAAGTGGAACAAAGAAGATAAAAAAGATAGTAGTCTTATCAAATGAATATATTAGTGGAGACTTTACAGTGAAAATGAATTATGCTTCTGCCCCGATATTAGAGAGATATGGTAGTCTTCAGCAAAGGAATGTAACATTAGATGTTGGAGAGGGAGTAGAATTAACTACGACTCCTAAGACATTTTATATAATCGTTCCCCCTACTACTTGTGCTGCGAAAGACTTTACTGTTTATATTGAAGGTGAGGAGGGGTGTATGATACAGAGAGCTTCTGATAAGAGCGAAAACAGTATAGTTCGTTCTAAGATTCTCTCTATGCCACCTTTTGAATATTCAGATAATGTCCCTTTTCGCCAATATAGCTATGTGGAGAACGGAGTAGATAGGGGAAAAGGATGTTCTGTATTCTTGGATAATGTATTGGGATTTAGATATATTGCCCCTGTTAACTGTGGATATGAGCCTTATGTAAGTGAGACACAGAAAGGTTACCCTTATGGTAAACTCTATCAATGGGGAAGGAAATATGGTCAGGGGTATAATGCAAATGACGCCACTTTTCTTTCAGATGCAGATATAGTGGAAGGACCCGTATATGAGAGCTATGGTCAAGCATATTCTCGAAGGAATAAGTTTTTTAAAGCTTCATCATATCCTTTTGATTGGCTCTCTCCACAGGATAGTAAATTGTGGAATAGTGGTACAGGGGCTGCTCCTTTTAAGACAGTTAATGATCCATGTCCGGATGGTTGGCGTGTTCCTACTAATGCAGAGTTAGTGGCATTATATGCCAATAAATCTTCTTGGACTACTAAGGATGGTCAGAATGGAAGATGGTTTAGTGGAAGTATGGCTTACGCCTCAGGGATGAGTGGTGCCATTTTTCTTCCTGCTGCCGGTTATTGTTCCTATCACAACGGCAGTTCCTACAACAGAGGTAACTACGGCTACTATTGGTCGAGTACACCTAACAGCAATAGTTCTTTTTACTTATGCTTAAATAGAGGGTCTGTCGATATCTCTAATTTTTACCGTGCTCAAGGATACACAGTCCGCTGTATTCGAGGTGTCTCTTCCTCAGGAGGCGGAGAAGGGATGGGTGATGATAATGGTGGTTGGTAAATAGAATATTTAAAATTATTAAAATATGAATACAATAATCAATATAAAAAGAGGAATATTAATAGGTGGGTTTTTTCTATTATTAATATCATGTACTCAAGTAAAAACAGATATAGAGCCTATCGTTAAAACCACATTAAGAGGGAGTACAGAGCAGCCGTTACTTGAAACTAAAACTTATTTTGGTGGTAAAGATAGCGAAACAGGTATTACCCCCATTTTATGGAGTTACGGTGATGCTATTTCTCTGTTTAATGGTACTAATGTCGCAAATAATCTTTTTCCACTTATTGAAGGAGCAGGCACTTCTAATGGTTTATTTGACGGTGGTATAAAAGCTGTAAATACCTATTATGCTTTTTATCCCTATTCAAGTGCTGTCTCTATAACTCATACATCTGGAAAACCTGTAATCTCTTTTACGCTCCCTCTTATTCAGAGCTATAAAGAGAATAATATAGTCGATGGAGTGAATCCGGCAGTGGCTTACACCACCTCTGGTGGAGATTTAGAGTTTAAAAATCTTTGTGGTCTGATTAAATTGGATCTAAAGGTCTCAGAAGGCATTAAGAAAATAAGGTCTATCGTTCTTATCAGTGAGAAGTCTAAACTTAGTGGAGCTGCTACTGTAGCTATGAATTATGGTTCAGGTGCACCAGAGATAGTTATGGTGGCAAGTTCTAACGATGGGGTTATGTTAGATTTAGGGGTAGAAGGGGTAGAGTTAACCACCTCCCCTAAATCGTTTTATATAGTCGTTCCCCCTTTTTCCGTATCTTCTGATAATAAATTAACAGTTATTATTAATAATAACATGGAAGGCAAAGAGATGTTAAAGACTACTACTCATATCCAGAATATAGGTCGTTCAAGACGCTTAAATATGCCCGAATTAGAGTGTGAAACTTTCACCGTTCCCACATACATAGATAATAGTGTTAATTATGGAAAGGGTATCCCTGTCGATTTGGGTGGGACACTTGGAGTTAAATACTTTGCCCCAGTGAACTGCGGATATGAAGCTGCAAGTGGAGAGACTAAAGGTTACCCTTATGGTAAACTTTATCAGTGGGGTCGTAAATATGGTCAGGGTTATAGTACTGATGCAAGCGGTGCACCTACTAACGTTTCCGGTCTCACCTCTGCTGTCAATGCGAATCTCCCTGTCAATGCTAATAAATTCTACACCGCTTATGATTCTCCTTATGATTGGTGTAATAATCCCACTGTTCAGGGTGATAAGGATAAGTTATGGAACAGTGGCACTGATGCTTCTCCTGTTAATACCGCTTATGACCCTTGTCCTTCCGGATGGCGTGTTCCTACAGATGCTGAATGGACTGCTTTCCAGAATTTGAGTGGTGGAAGTTGGACTACCAACGAAACCCATGGTTCCACTTCAGGTCTTAATGGTTGGAGCAAAGCCGGTCTCTTCTTCCCTGCCGCAGGGCGCCGCGATCGCGATGGTTCCGAGTACGGTCGTGGCTACAGCAGCAGCTACTGGTCGAGTGGTGTCGATGGTGCGCTTGCTCGTTACTGGTACTTCTACAGTGGCGATTCGTTCATGACTAACTATTTCCGTGCGACCGGCTATTCCGTTCGGTGCGTCAAGATTTAATACTCCATGCGAAGGGAGGAGTATTAAATCATCATCGTTTTTGTCAGTGGGCATTAAAGCCCACTTGACAAAAACGACCAAGTTTTTTTAAAAAAAATATAAACCCAAAAATATATGAGTGATAAAAATGACATTCCTAATCCTAAATCTAAACAAGAAAGGGTTATTAAAATAAATTTAAAAGAGAGTTCAAATGCTCGTAAATTCGTTGGCGATAACATTATCCACCATCGAGAGTTTAATGCTGTTGCCTCATTAATTGAAGAGAGAGTTAATAATATAAAAAATGATGAGAAATATGAAGAGGATGGTACAGGAAAGTTAGATACCATTACGATTTATGGAAGTCGAGGGAGTGGAAAGACCTCCTTTCTCTACTCATTAGCTTCAGAGTGTAAAAATAATAAAGAGATAGAGGTTATTAATATTATAGACCCCACGATGATTGAAGAGAAGGGGCATATTTTCCTTACGATTCTCTCCCAGATAGATGAAAAAGTGGAAGATAAATTAAAATCAAGTGACTGTAACCCTTATGATAAAAACTACTGCAAAAAGAAGGAGTGGCGCGAATTACTAAAAAAGCTATCAGCCGGATTACCCACATTGGATGGTGTAGGAGGCACTATGGAGAGTTGGCAAGATCCGGAATTTATAATGGATAAAGGATTGAAAAGTGTACAGTCGGCGATGAGTCTGTCAGATAATTTCAATGAAGTAGTTAAAAAATCGCTTGAAATATTGGGAAGAAAGGTTTATCTCCTTATGTTGGACGATATAGATATTGACTTCGCAAAAGGGTGGCCCCTTCTTGAGACAGTTCGTAAATATCTTACCACTCCCCACATTATCACTATTGTTACCGGTGATTTAAGACTTTTTTCAAAGGCAATCAGGAAGAAACAGTGGAAAAATTTCGGAAAGGCTTTGATGAAAAATGAAGGTGAAGAACTAAAAAGAATGGGGAGTTATGATAAATTAGTAACTGAAATGGAGAGCCAATACCTTCAAAAAGTTTTGAAGCCACAGTATCGTTATAAACTCAGGAGCATGTATGAAATGATAACTATGTATTCTGGGAAGATAGATTTAGTAGATATAGTAGAAAAAGAAGAAGACAAATCATTAAAAAAATATTATGTTAAAATCTTAGAACATTTTGGTGTTAGAAATTCATATCAGCAAGAGTCTTATCTCTCATTTATTATGAATCTTCCTTTAAGGACACAAATCCAATTCATGACTAAATATTCCAATAGTGGAGAGTTAAAAGATAATGTTGGCAAAGAAATGGTCGATGTTTTTCTAAGCGATTTTTATGAAAAGGAGATTGATATAGAATTGGCATCTACGCTACCTAAACAGCTAAGTATAATCACTTTAAAAGCATTAGTTGAGAATAGATTATTAAACGAGGCATATCAGTTACAGCCAACAACTTCAGAGGCGAGTCTAAATAGCTGTCTGTTAGGACTTAGTATGCTGTTTAGTGAGTCGGTTAATAAGAATAAGTATCTTATATTTGATTATTTTACAAGAATCGGATACATTCGTAATCTTCTAAGTTTTACAGGGTATAACCATAAGAGTGAAGCCATACTAAAAGATGACGATAGTCTTATAGGAATAGAAAATTTGATAAAATATGCAAGGTTATTGCAGGATAAGAATATGAGAGATAGTATGTGTTATACAACCTCTTTTATGAGGGTGTTCCAAAACTTTAATGACAAAAGTAAGAAGGAAAATAATAAACCATACATTGGGAGTCTCTCTCTTTATGGCTTAAAAGAACGCGCTAAAAAAGAAGATGCTAATGAAAAACTGGACGCTGCGTTTAAGGGTAAATCTCAGTTAGCCCGGCAAGTGGCATATCTTCCGGCATTTATGATTAAATATGATCGCAGACAGATGACGACACTGACATATTCTATTTATGCCTTATTAGGTGCTATATCAGAGGTGATTAGAGTACATACAGTCTCTAAAGATGAAATAGGAAAATCGATAGAACAGATGGCTCAAATAAGCACATACTTAGCCCCATCGGAACCAAGTGACATATCTAAATATACTGTGGATGAAGATGAGGATTCTGATAGTAATTCGAATAAAACAAAAGAGGAAGGAAAAGGCACAGGGGAAGAGAAAGATTTATCAAATCTTTTAACTACATGGTTAGATACAAACCTATTAATAGTAGTTTCCCCACATGTTTTGGGTAAAATATCAACTCGTCTCTTTTATGCCCTGCAAAGCATAGAAAGTTTGAGTATAAAGGAGATGAAAAAAAATGAAATGAATAAGTTAGGACATGCTATGCATAGGCGTATTATTGCATTGATGAACGCTATTTTAATTGAGGATGCAAGAGAGAAGATTACAGAAAATATAGGATTAAACAATGACAATCCTATTACTTCTGGTAATTTATTCATTGAAAACTTAGATAAGATAAATAAGGCTAATATAGATAGAGACTCACTCATCTTCTCAAGGTGGATGCTTTCATGCCCTTTATTCCTTTTATATATAGATAAAAATTTAGATAAAAATTTAGAGAATAATTTGATATCATTTATAGGGAAAAATTCAGCAGAAGCAGCCTTTGTTGAAGAAGTTCTTAGTAGATCAATTTGTGAAGAATTAAATTCAGTTCGAGTCAAATTCGAAGGAGATAAAAAGACTGAAAAGGCTAAAAAGGCTGAAGGAACTAAAAAGCCTGTTAAATCAAAATGATATTAGATGGTAACGGACTCTATTATACGCCACCTGCTTTGTGACCATGAGTCACTGAGGGAATATTGTTCGGGGAAGATAGTTTCGTTCGATAATGTTAAACTAAGACTACTTTTACTTGAGCGTTCTGAGAATAGGTCTATTCCGGATCACTACTATCGTATGAATCAAACTAAAAGTTTGGAGAAAATAGACTCCCTGCCTCAACTTTTCGCAAGGGGATTACCTACTCTTGCAGAGCAATATCTCGAACGAAGAGAAAATAACATATATGTAAAACAGGAAATGCAGAACAAGTGGCAAGAGTTAATTACATATATCCCCCCATTACTACTCCAAGCAGCCTATCTTAGTCGAGTCGAGCCAATATTAGACATTAGTTTGAAAGGGATGCATAAATATCATGAAGAACATATTTGTCCTAATTTTATATATACTTCATTACCGCATCCATATATAAAACAACTCGAACAGTATATCTCTCAAAGTAATGGGTTACATGATTTACATGCCCATCTTAGTGGAATTACTGAAGTGGATATTGTTTGGCAGGATTTATTGAGGCATCCTGATAAGGCTCAAAAAAACATATCTTCTGCTTATAAAGAAGAAAAATTAGTAGCAGAACAGTTGGAACAAGAATTGCTTAGTGGCATTGGATTGAGATACGATGAACTATTTAAAATTGCCCGAAAAATTCGCAGCTATTTTTTCGATATTCTTTTTTGTAAACATTTAGTAGAACCTGTCAAATCATCAGAATCTCTACTATCTCAAATTTTAAGTAGAGATAGTGGTCATTCGGATCACCCTTTTAGGCACTTGTTTGCAGAGTATAGTGATGAAAGCGAAAATTGGATGCCGTTAGAAGCATTGATGTATCTCCTAATGTTTAATGAGCTAAATAATAATCCAAGAGAATCAAGCTCATCATTGTTTCATTTTTATATATTGATTTTAGGGGTTGTTAATAGGCTATTGGTACATCAAAAGCATCAATATGGATTTGAACAATTCCAAAAAGTAACATTGAATGATCTTAGGGAAAATAGTGAGGCAGGGTATTCTGCTCGTTTTTTACAACTTCACGGTAATGAGAGGCGAAATATTAAGTACATAGAGGGGAGATTTTCCCCAAAAAAGACAGAAAGACAAAATGAAAAAATACTTACTGATATAAATAAAGGGTGGGATAGTTTGATAAAAAATCTTAGAAAAAGTTCTATAATTAAGGAAGAACCTGAATTAAGATTGATAGCCCACTTCATTAAGGAGAGAGATAAAGGTGAGGATCGGTATATAAGGCATAAAGTACTTAGAAATAGTGTGTGGAATAAAGCAATGGTATTAGGGCTGATGATAAAAAACAGGTCGCCTTTAGTTAGTAATTTGGTGGCTGCCGATGCTGCTGCAAGTGAATTTGATGCTCCACCAGATGTTTTCGCGCCTGCATTTAGATATTTGAGGCGTAAGGGCTTGCAATATTTTACATACCATGCAGGGGAGGATTTCTTCCATATATTGAGTGGATTAAGGGCTATTTATGAGGCTGTCGAATTTTGTGAGTTAAGACATGGTGATAGAATTGGGCATGGAACGGCAATGGGACTCTCTACCAAACAGTGGGGTGATAGTGTTGGTAAGAAAATTTTCATAAGTAAAGGAGAAAGCCTTGATAATCTTGTATTTGCATATCATTTAATTACCATCGAGAAGGAGAGCACTCTAACGCCGCTTCTCCCTTTTTTAGAGAGTAAAATTCAAGAACTGTGTTGTGATATATATCAGTATTCATATCCGACTCGTGTAATTATAGAAGCATGGCTTATGAGAAAGTATTGTCCGATGCTTCTTAATTATACTTCAATAGATAGAGCAAGAGTGTCAGATGTTTTTGATAATGATGAATGGTGTGATATAGAGAGAAATGTAAAAGTGCGTGATTGTGGTAAAAATCAATCTTTTAAATTATTTAACCAATACCACAGTAAAGAATTTAGAGGAAAATACGGTGAAGTAATTGAATTAGATATATTTGAACAGTTTTCAAGTGAAGAGTTTGAAAAAATGCAGCTTCTTACATTAAAATTTCTTCACGATAGAGAAATCGTAATAGAAACACTGCCTACAAGCAATGTGAGAATTGGGCATCATCATAATTTTGGTACATATCATCTATGGAATTGGGTTAATTGGGATAAAGAAGGAAAAATGATCCCCCCGATTGTTATTGGGACGGACGATCCGGGAATATTTGCTACCAACATCTATAATGAATTTGCTAACATATATTGTTACTTAACATCTGAGAACAAAATGGAGCACAATGAAGCTATGGCACTATTAGAGCAGTTTGATAAAAATGGCCGGATATATCGTTTTTTACCCTAATAGCCATTTTCAGACGGGTGTGCTTACATAGTTAAGGAACTTGACTAAATAGGCGATGTTATCAGATTTGGACTGGAAAAATTAGAGAACATGAAGTGTGTTTTAGGTTGTATGAAATAAATTTGCAATTCGCTCTTTTGGGTCTTATATTTGTGGTGGTTAAAGTTTTATTTATTAATAATTTAAGGATATGGCACAAGAGAATAATTATGTTCGATTTGATTGGGCGATGAAGCGGCTTTTGAGAAATAAAGCAGACTATGTGGTGCTGGAGGGATTTCTTACCGTGCTACTTGGGGAGAAGATTCGCATTGAAAAGCTTTTAGAGAGTGAGAGTAACAAGTCCACGATGGAGGACAAGTTTAACAGGGTTGACCTTCTTGCAGAGAACAGCAGCGGTGAACTTATTTTGGTAGAGGTGCAGAATACACGTGAGTTGGACTATTTTCACAGGATGATTTATGGTGTGAGTAAGGTTATTACAGAGTACCTTAAAGAGGGAGAGGAGTATGGTAAGATTAAAAAAGTCTATAGTGTCAATATTGTCTATTTTGATTTTGGACAGGGGGAAGATTATGTCTATCACGGAACCACTAACTTTATCGGTATTCATAATCACGATGAACTTTTACTTACCGAGGCACAGAAAAAACAGTTTTCGTGTAAGTCTGTTAAGAAGCTCTTTCCTGAATACTATGTTCTTAGGGTTAATGAGTTTGATTCTGTCGCCAAGAACTCACTAGATGAATGGATATCGTTTCTTAAAACGAGTGATATTCCTCCCTCTGCCACCGCTCCGGGTCTTGTAGAGGCTCGTGAGCTACTTAACAAGAGCCGTTTGAGTTCAGACGAGTTGGCAGCTTACAGACGTCATATTGATAATAAGCTATATGAAAAGAGTGCTATCGTCCATAGCGAGATGATAGGAGAGATTAGGGGTGAAGAGAAGGGGCTGATAAAAGGACGAGAAGAGGGACTTGCAGAGGGTTTGGAATTAGGTAAGCAGGAAGGTATGTCAGAAGGGCTTGAAAGAGCGACTCTCGCTATAGCTCGCTCTATGAAGTCAAAGGGGATTTCTCCCGATTTAATATCTCAGACAACAGGACTCTCCACAGAAGAGATAGAAAGATTATAGCCTATTAGCAAGGCTTGGAAGATTAAAATCCCGTAAAGTTTTAGTGCTTTTATGGGCAGTGGTCTATTTGGGCAGTGCTATGACAGTGGGGGTGGGGAGTTAAACCAATCCTTCAGGAATATTTAGGGTCAGGGTTTTTTTTCGTTTGTTGAGGGAGATGAGAAGGTCGGGGTGGAAGGGGATGAGGAGGGGTTCTGTATCTGTTATGCACTCTACCTCTAAGCAGATATTGCCATTAAAATCTTTAGTGGTCAGCACTTTACCTATCTCCTTTTTTTCTTGGTTAAAAAGGGTATATCCTGAGAAGTCGTCTGATTCTTCCTCCTTCATTTTAGAGGGGAGGAAAAGTTTTTTCCCGACTATCTCTTCAGCATAGTTAATGGTATCTATATCTTCAAGTTTAAGCAGAGCCCTCTTTACACCACGAGGGCGAAGGTACTCTATAAAAAAAGGAACCGATAATCCTTCAAAAAAGAGGAATATCGGTTTTTTAATACTAATCTCTTCCGGCACATCAGTATAGATGGAGATAATAACTTCTCCTTGGGTGCCGTAAGATTTTAACACCTGAGCTATTGGCAGCAAATTATGTTTTGCTGTCAACATAAAATTAAGCCTCAGGAGTTTCTGCCGGTGCTTCGGCGGGCGTTTCAGTAGCAACAGGAGCCTCAGTAACAACAGGAGCTTCTTCAGCAACAGGAGCTTCGGCAGCTTTTGCGGCAGCATCTTCAGCAGCCTTTTCAGCAGCCTTTGCAGCAGCTTCTTCAGCTCTCTTCTTGGCAATAGCTTCAGCTCTTTCTTGATTTACTTTAGCCTCACTGCTATGAGCAGCCGACTCAGCATCTTTATTAGCTTTAACTATCCCCTGTTTCTTAGCCGAAATCTTACCGTCTCTCTCTAATTTCCAAGCATCCCATTTCTGCTGAGCCACCTCTTCGGTAATAGCACCCTTCTTAACTCCACCTTCAAGGTGTCTTTTAAGAAGAACTCCTTCATAAGAGAGGATACGGCGAGTGGTCTCGGTGGGTTGAGCACCATTATGAAGCCACTGTAATGCTTTCTCGCTATCAAGAACGATGGTTGCAGGGTTAGTGTTTGGATTGTAAGAGCCGATTTGCTCAATAAAACGACCGTCACGAGGTGAACGGCTATCAGCCACTACTATGTGAAAGTAAGCATGATTCTTCTTTCCACGGCGGGCTAAACGAATTTTAACAGCCATAATAAGGTTTATTAAAGTTTATTAATTATATAACTTCCTAATCTTCTCGAGAAAAGGCGTGCAAAGATATAAAGATTTTTTAAATAAAAAGAAAAAGAGATAATGATTCACATCACTATCCCTTTTTTTTACTTAACCTAAAACTTAACCTATGAAAAAACTATCTGACTTATTAATATCCAAAGTCCGTGCCAAAGTTTTTTTAGATTAAAAATTTTGTTAAAATTTTATTGCACCGGTAGTACGGAGATAATTTTCACAGGGGTAAGAGGTCTATCCCTCCCGTCAGTAGGTGTCGCTGCTATCTTATCGATAACATCAAGACCTTCAACAGTTTCGCCGAAAACTGTATATTGACCATCAAGCTGAGCGCAGCTCTGAGGGTTTTCAACAATATAAAACTGTGAACCTGATGACTCTCTCTGTGGGTTAGCGACATCACCTTTACGTGCCGCTGCAAGTGCCCCTTTTTTATGTTTATGGGCTGCTATAAATTCGGCCGGAATAGTGTAGCCGGGACCACCTGTCCCAAACCTCTCTACATTTAGAGAATCTTTAGTAAGAGGGTCTCCTCCCTGAATCATAAACCCTTTGATTACTCTATGAAATAGAATATTATCAAAGAAATTTTCTGAAGCTAACTTTACAAAATTATCTCTATGGAGAGGGGTCTCTTTATAAAGTTTGATTTTAATTTTCCCTTCTGTCGTTTCGATAACGAACAGAGGCTCTTCGGGAAGCTGAGCCGGATCAAATGCTAATGCTTTTTCCATGGTGGCTGTTGAGTCGTTAATGGTGGTCTCAGGTTCCTGTGAATCGGTAGCTTTCGTTTTTGGATTATTACCGCAGGAGGCTAAAACCAATGATAAAATAATACTAAATGTAAAAATTTTTGTTTTCATAACGTGTGTACTTATAATCGGGGGCAAATATAAGAAAATATTATCTAAATTTGCACGGAGATATTAAAACGAAATGAACAACAAATCTGCCCTGAAAAAACTTGCAGGAGAGACCGCCATCTATGGAATGAGCACCATCCTTGCACGTTTCATCAATTTCCTGTTTTTGCCCCTCTATACCTATATTCTGAGTACAACTGATTATGGCGTACTTACTGAATTTATGGCATATATAGCTGTTCTTCAAGTGGCTCTTACAATGGGACTTGAAACAGGGTGTTTTAGATTTGCCAATAAAGAGGGAGTCGAGCCAAAACAGGTCTTTGCCAATGCTCTTTTTTCAGTCTCTGCTGTATCGCTGATATTCCTCTTTGCGATGATCTTCTTCGGAGAGAGTATCTCCGAGGCGATGGGTTACAAAGGGTATTATCTCTGTTATATATATATCGGATTAATTCTCGCGATAGACTCCTTTACTGCTATCCTCTTTGCCAAACTGAGATTTGAGTCAAAGGCATGGAGGTTTGCAATATTTAAAACAGTTAAGATTTTAACAGAGACAGGGACTAACCTACTTCTCTTCCTCTGGTTCCCAAAATTTGCCGTCTCCCATCCTGATAATTTCCTTCTCCATTTTATTTCATCTAAGCCCGACTTCTCATATCCGATATTTTCTATATGTATAAGTTGTTTAGTGGTATTTTTATTATTTATTCCCGATTTTATAAATCTCATCAAGTCGAAAATCTCTCTAAACCGAGCTCTCTGGAAAAGACTTATGTTATATTCGCTCCCCCTGATGGTGGCAGGACTCCCCGGAATAATCAATGACTTCTTAGATAGGATACTTTTTAGATTTTTTAATGTCGATGATACCCTTTGGCGTTCAGAGCTTGGAATCTATCAGGCAGCTGTAAAAGTAGCTGTGATAATGTCCCTTTTCGTACAGATGTTTCGTTTCGCTGCTGAACCTTTCTTCTTCGGACGTGCAAAGGAGAAGGACTCTAAGGAGCTTTATGCTAAGGTGATGGAGTATTTTGTCGGTTTCTGTATGCTCATTTTCTTAGGGGTAATTTTTTATATAGACATTCTTCAATTTATTGTGGGGAGGGACTTTAGAGTGGGGATGGGGATAGTACCCATAATGTTGCTTTCGTATGTAATGTTAGGGATGCTCTTTAATGTCTCAATGTGGTATAAACTCTCCGACCGCTCCTCTTATGCCATCTATATTACCCTTGCAGGGCTAATAGTAACCACAGTAATCAATGTGGTTTTCCTCCCTAAATACTCATATTGGGCAGCAGCGTGGGGACACTTCTTTAGTTATTTTATAATGCTTATAATAAGCGTGTTGCTTGGCAATAAGTTTTATCCTATCCCTTATAATTGGAAGAAAATCTTCAGCATAATAGGGATGGCGCTTCTACTTTATGGCTTAACACTCCTTCTGCCCGAAGGGTGGAGTCTTACTGTAAAACTTATTATTAAGACACTTTTGATAGGAATTTATATTGTCTCATACTATTTAATGGAAAAAAATGAAAGTAAAAATCGTAAACAACTCTCCCTATGACCTCCCTAAATATGCCACTGAGTTCTCAGCAGGTATGGATTTGTATGCAAATCTCGAAGAACCTGTCTGCCTAAAACCACTCCAGAGGGCAATGATTCCCACGGGGATCTTTATTGAACTCCCTGCCGGTTATGAGGCACAAGTTCGTCCCCGTAGCGGTCTTGCCGCAAAGCATGGGATTTCGATTGTCAATACTCCCGGGACTATTGATGCAGATTATCGTGGTGAGGTAAAGGTGATTTTGGTCAATCTCTCAAATGAGGATTTTATTGTTTGCAGCGGGGAGAGGATAGCTCAGATGATAGTTGCTAAGCACGAAAAGGTCGTATGGGAGCAAGTTGAGGAACTTGCTCCGAGTCAGAGGGGAGAGGGGGGGCTCGGTTCTACCGGAAGAAGATAAATACAATGGTTATGAATTTCAATGATACTCGTTTTCAAAAGTTGTGGGAAGATTTCAAACGCTCCACAGGGGTCTGCACCGACAGCAGAAAAGTGGCTCCGGGGAACCTTTTCTTCGCACTAAGGGGAGACAATTTTGATGGGAACCTCTTTGCACTTAGTGCCATTGAAAAGGGTGCTATCTGTGTAGTGGTAAATGATGAGGCACCCTACGGGTGGGGTGCTGAGACAATACCCCCTGAGGTTAAAGCGGTAATACTTCCTGTTCCTGACCCTCTAAAGGCTCTTCAACTCCTGGCTTGTCGCTATCGCTCCCAATTTAATATCCCTGTTATTGCCCTTACCGGTACCAATGGGAAGACCACCACAAAGGAGTTAATTCGTGAGGTGCTCGCTAAAAAATATAAGGTCTCTGCCACCGAAGGGAATCTAAACAACAGCATAGGGGTTCCATTAACACTCTTTAATCTGAGTGCCGAAACTGAAATCGCAGTTATCGAAATGGGGGCAAGCCACCCGGGTGATATTAAAGAGCTTGTAGAGATAGCTCTCCCAACTTACGGGCTGATTACCAATGTAGGTAAGGCACATCTCCTCGGTTTTGGCTCTTTTGATGGGGTTAAAAAGACCAAAGGGGAGCTTTATGATTACCTCCAAAGGACAGCCGACTCCGCTTTTTATAATATAGACAACCCCTCTTTGCGTGAGATGGTATCAATAAGACCGGATCTTAACACTATCCCTTATGGACTTAATTATCAAGGGGGTAAGATTTTGCCTGTAACAGAAGCAGAACCATTTTTACGCCTCGAAATCGAAGGGAAGATAATATCCACTCATCTTGTAGGGTCATATAATGCAGATAATGTAATGACCGCGCTTGCAGTCGGAAAACATTTTGGAGTTTCACTTGAAGATTCTGCTGATGCCGTATCTGCCTATTTTCCCACAAACAATCGTTCTGAGCTTCGTAAGACTTCTAATAATCTGCTTGTAATAGATGCCTATAATGCAAACCCTACAAGTATGAGGGCTTCACTTGAGAACTTCGAGGAGACAGCTTTTGAAAACAAAATGCTTATACTTGGAGATATGCGTGAACTTGGAAAGGATTCTGCTAAGGAGCATAAAGAGATAATGGAGTTTATCAAGTCAATGCATATTGTTCAAACTATTTTAGTGGGCGAAGAGTTTGGGGCATTAAAATCAGATAATCTTAATGATAAAGAAATCCTCTTTTTCCCCTCTTCTGAAGAGCTGAAGGGTTTTCTAAAAGAGACCCCACTTAAGGGATATACTCTCCTTATAAAGGGTTCCAACGGAATTAAACTGCAGAGTGTGGTGGAGTGGCTCTAAAGAAATGCAATAAATTTTTTAGGGCGTGGTACCGAGGTAATTACTTCGGAGATAGTCAACTCTCCTTTCATCTTTTTATAGTCTCTATGAGCATCTAAAACAGAGTGGTAAAATTCTTTCTTACCTGTTATTAAGTAGATTAGGGCAATAACTCCATCAAGACACATCCTTGAAAAAATAATCCTTCTTTTAGAGTATTGAGGAAGATTTTTATAGAGCATAAGGAGATTGTTCCTAAAATTCAGATAGAGTTTTCGTGGAGAATTATTAGGGAGCGTACCCCCTCCTACATGGTAAATCAACGATTTAGGGACCACCCAAACTTTCTCTCCGAGAAGTTTTGCCCTCCAGCAGAGATCTATCTCCTCCATGTGGGCAAAGAAAAGCTCATCAAAACCACCAAGTCGCTCCCAGAGTCTTCTGCGGATCATTAGCGAAGTGCCGGAAGCCCAAAAGACCTCTGTAGGGGTGTCGTATTGTCCTTTATCTCTCTCAATCCTTGAAAGGACACGTCCACGACAATAAGGGAAACCATACATATCAATAAGTCCACCGCAAGCGCCTGCGTGCTCAAAATACTCCGGATTAGCATAAGAGAGTACCTTCGGGGCACAACTCCCTCTTTCGGGATGGCTCTCCATAAATTCA
>CAZXOP010000030.1:0-18451 GCA_964642235.1 uncultured Muribaculaceae bacterium | reverse complement strand
TGTTACCACACTTGGGCATATTCAAAGAGGGGGGTCTCCCTCTTGTAACGACAGGGTATTGGCAAGTGTTCTCGGCTATGAGGCAGTTCGCGCACTACTTGATGGTAAATCAGGAGTAATGGTGGGACAGATGCAGAACGAGACTGTTTTTACCCCATTTGAAGAGGCATGCAGCAGGCATAATGAGATAAATCACGATTGGTACGAAATCGTAAAAATTCTAAGCATCTAACTTCTCCAAATCAGAGAGTTTGCGATAGAAACATCTCCTGGTCATATATGGAGTAGATTTGTAGTCGTCAAAAAGAGAGATAACGGCAGTATTAGTCTCAAGCTGGGGATTAGTAACGACCTCTTTTACACCATATTTGATAAAATTCTCATGGATATGGTTAAATATCACAGCATTAATCCCTTTGTTCTGATATTCGGGGACTATCCCTATCATATACATCTCCACAAAATCGAGATTATTTAAAGCTCTTAGCATGTGAATAAACCCAAACGGGAAGAGTCTCCCCTTTGCTTTTTGGACAGCCTTAGAGAGGGATGGCATCGTAATCGCAAATGCTATCACTTTATCATTTTTATCTAAAACTATAGAGACAAGATGCTTGTTTAAAAAGGGGATATACTGACCTATATACAAATCCACCTGCTTTTTATTTAGCTCCGTAAACTCATATAACACAGAAAAAGAGCTATTTAAGGCGTCAAATATTTCATGTGCTCTCTTCCTTATATCCCTAACACTCTTTGGGTTAAGGACTTTTACCCCATATCTATTTTTTACTATTTTATCGAATTGGGCAAGTTTTTCGGGGACTCTGTCAGGAACGACGAACTTTCTCTGAAACCAGTCTATCTCCTTCTCCAATCCATATTTAAGAATGTGATCCTGGTAATAAGGGTAATTATATAGTGTAGTTATAGATGGGAGGTTTTCAAACCCCTCTACTAACAACCCCTCTTTATCCATATCAGAGAACCCTAAGGGCCCCTGTATGCCGTTCATTCCCCGCTCTCTACCCCATTGTGCCACACTGTCAAGAAGAGCCTTAGAGACCTCGTAATCATCTATAAAATCAATCCAGCCGAATTTGATATTATCCTCTTTCCAATCCTTATTGGCATTATGATTTATAATAGCTGCCACCCTTCCCACTATCTTACCCTCTTTATATGCAAGAAAGTATCGGGCTTCACAATGTTCGAAGGCAGGATTCTTATCTTTGCGCAAAGTAGTCATTTCGTCGGCAAAGATGGCCGGCACCCAAAGAGGGTGTTTTTTATATAATTTCTCCGGAAATTTAACAAATGACTTTAACTGTTTTGTATTCAGAACTTCAACAATAGATACAGACATTTTAGCTTTTTTAGGTTTTGTTTTAGTTTTAATAAAAAATTAACGACAAAAATAGTACTTTTTTTCTTTTTTTCATATCTTTGCAGGCTGAATCTGATACCTTTGGCTCAGAGACCTGAATTACTATAAAAATGTTGGCAGATAAGACGTTGTTGTTCCCCTATTATTTCGCCCTGAAAATCAGGCACTTCCTTTATGATAAAGGGGTGAAAAAGTCTTACACTTTTGACATTCCTATTATTAGTGTAGGGAATATTACCGTTGGAGGAACAGGTAAAACACCTCATACCGAACTTTTAGTACGTATGCTAAAAGAGAAATATAAGGTGGCTGTAATTTCAAGAGGGTATAAAAGGGAGACATCAGGGTATCGGGAGGTAACACTTCAAGATTCATTTAAAGAGGTAGGGGATGAACCGATACAGATGAAGAAAAAGTTCCCCGACATTATAGTTGCTGTCGATTCTTCTCGTAAAAGAGCTATAGAGACGCTGCTTGAATTGCCCCAAGAGAAGAGACCTACAGTTATACTACTTGATGATGGGTTTCAACATAGAAAGATAAAACCTACCCTTTCAGTTCTTTTAATAGATTATTCCCGCCCCATTTTCGATGATCATCTTATACCGATTGGGAACCTAAGAGACCTGCCGAGTGAAATTAAGAGAGCGGACTTAGTAATAGTTACTAAAGCGCCTGATTTCATGGAATATAGTGAGAGAGAAGAGTGGAGAAAGAGATTAAAACTCCCTGAATCAAAACCCTTGCTCTTCTCAAAAATAGCCTATGACACTCCGGTGAACATATTTGAAGAGGGTGATAACAGGTACCTCTACTCTAAATCGGCGATACTTTTTAGCGGAATTTCAAATGACCGACCTATTAGAAATTATTTAGTTGGACAATATAAACTAATAGAGGTTTTGAAATTTAAGGACCATCATAAATATTCATCTGAAGATTTGGGTAGTATAAGCTCGCTTTCAGACAAGCATCATACATCAGTGGTCTTTACTACTGAAAAAGATGCTCAGAGAATATTTGGGCATAAAGCCCTAACACAAGAGCTAAAATCAAAGCTTTTCTATCTTCCGATACAAGCTGAGATAATTCCCGACACATCACAACTGCCGAGAGTTATCGAAGAGGAGAAGAAGAGCCTAGGAGAGAAACAGTTTGTAGAAACTATAAATAAATTCCTTTTATTAACACTTTAATTAATTTTAGTTATGAAGAAAATCGTTATCCTTTTAAGCGTAGCACTTTTCGTATTAGCATCTTGCGGTAACAACCCTAAGAAAGCTGCTGAAGAAGCTACTCCCGCTACTGATTCAACTGCAGTTGCAGCTGACAGCACAGCTACTCCTTCTGACAGCACAGCTGTTGTTCAGTAAGAAGAATCGAGTAACCTCGATGTAAAATCAAAAAAAGGGTGCCCGTAAAACGAGCACCCTTTTATTAATTTAAATATCTGGCTGTTACCAACCGGCATTCTGGGTAATGGTATATCCTTTATCTTTGTATTGACTTATAACGTCATTACATATAGGCTCAAGATAATTTCTATAGAGAATCGGATATCTATCTTTTATAGACACAGGCATCACGAAACCTACCATAGCAGAAGCATTAGATCCATTCCAGTCAACCTTAGTGCCATCAGCTTTAATTACTGAAAGTTTACCCTTATTACCTGTAGTTAATAAGTTATATTTCAACTTTAGTGCACTTGTAGCTGACAAGTCGTTCCAAATACCGCACAGCAAGTCAGGGTTAGTAGAGCCTTGCATAAGCTCAAGTTTTCCCCAACGGCGAATATCGATAGGGCGATACTGCTCCATAAAGAACTCCATTCCGCGCTCACGACGAATCTCCCAAAGAAGAGGGTCTGTTACCACGCCTGCAAAGGTATTAACCTCAGGGGCTGCAGTGCGCATAGGATCATTAGGGATAGAAGCAAGTTTTAGAGGAGCGGTCTTTTTAACCCCTTTTGAAGTAGCTTCTGAATCAAGTGGCCTGTTTCTAATAGCATTGATAGAAGCATCTAAATCTGCCTGAGTGACAGCAGTACCTCCATAACGAAGTGCAAGTTCCTGCTTTGCCTCTATCCAGTTAAGTACCACCTCTGCAAGACGCATAATAGGGGCACCGTTGGTGTTAGTCATAGAGCCATATTTAGGGGGACGTGGAAGCCCATTAAATGCATAAGTAGGTCCTACTCGGTCAATGAATTTCACACAATAGATACCTGTGGCAGAGGAGGTAGGTTCTTCCCAGAAAGTAGCTTCAAATCGAGGGTCACGAGAGAGAATTAGATCCTGTACCCTAAAACTTGCTGCATTAGCAGCGGTAGAACTACTATAAGGCTTTCCATCATTACAAATAAACCTTTTAACATAAGCAAGGTTTGCCGAGCCCGACTGTCCCTCTCCAAGATTTGAATAAGAGCCAATACAGTGGGTGATTCCAAGCTCTGCACTATATTCTCTATACATCAGAGTCTCTGTGCCTACTTGTTTATCCGAACCAAATAGAGAGCGGAAGTCACAGTCAAATTTATATTTGCCTGAACTCATTACCATATCGGCATAAGCCACAGATTTCTGTAAAAACTGCTTGCTAAGTGTAGGAGTACCGGATCCGGGGTGATAGATATACCATGTCCCTTCGATAAGCATAAAACGAGAAGCAAATGCAGCAGCCACATATCGGTTGATATAGTTTTTACCATCATCTAATCTGATATTAGCCACAGCATAATCAAAATCTTCCATCACTTTGGTCATAACCATAGTGCGGGGATCTCTGTCTTTATACTGTAAATCCATCTCAGTCGCTGAAACCACTTTATCATAATAAGGAACATCTCCGAAAGAGATAACCAAACGGCTATATTCATAACCCCTAAGGAAACGGGTTACTCCTGTCCAGTGATTATATTCCTCATCGGTAACAAGTTTTTTCTCTTTCATCATATCCAATCTTTCCAATAAAAGGTTCCATTTACGCACCCAACCGAAATTCCATGGAGAAGAAGCAGTTCTATAAAGCCAATAGACTGCGGCATCTGTCCTATACCAATTATCCTTAGGGAGTGCTTGTAAAGCTGACCCTAAAGTGCCGGAAGAAGTTACATCATCGCTAAACTCTCCACTGCTATATACGCCGGGAGCATATTGTTGTCCCCAAGACCTTGAATAACCGGCGAAATAGTTATCATAAGCACCATTCACAAAGAGACGTACATTGTTTTCTGAAACCCAGAAAATCCCATCGTCCATAACTGTTTTGGAAGGTCTATTAAGAAAATCGCTACACCCCGTCAGGAAGGGGATTATCGCGATAGAGATTAAAATATATAATATCTTTTTCATTTTTTATCGTTTTAGAAAGTTATTTGAAGACCTACTGAAGCACTCTTGAAAGCAGGAGCACCGACTCCGGCTCTATCCATATTATAGTAAGAGTCTCTAAAAGAAGAGTAACCAGGGATTTCTTCAGGATCTAAGGGGAGTCCTCTTAAATTATCAAAAGTCAAGAAGTTCTCAAGTGAAACATAAACACGGAACTTATCTATAAGAGCCTTCTTAGAAACATTTTTAGGGAGAGTATATCCTAAAGTAACATTCTTGAGTCTTAAATAAGCCATGTTCAACAAGTACTTATCAGACACCCTCATGTTATAACCCGAAGCACCTCCGATATTGACTGCGCGAGGATAGAATGCATCATATCGTGATGATACTACATTACCACTTGCATCTTTAGTTTCATACCAGAAATTCCCTGCGATGGCCTGAGCCATAGCACCGTCAGATGAGTTGTAACCCGGAACTGTTAGTTGGCTTGATCCCCACATATCTCTCTTTCCTATACCTTGGAAGAAAACAGCAAAGTCAATTCCTTTATAATCCATATCAACTCTAAAACTATATTCATAACGTGGAGTAGTGTTTCCGATAACTGTTAAATCACCATAGTCAGGTTTTCCAAAGTTAGGATCGTTAGGATCGTCTATAAGCGTTAATAGACGCTTTCCGTCGTTAATTACACCGTCACCATTAAGGTCTTTAAACTTGACGTCTCCCGGCATTGCCCAAAGAGAACCGCTGTTAAGATAACCTTGTGTAGGAGCATTAGGGTCAACGAGTTTCCACCCTTTATAGCCATCCTTAGTAGTAATCTGAATTAGGTTACCGCTTGCATCTCTTTCAAAATCATCATTCTGATAGAGTCTGTCCACGCGATACCCCCAAATCTCACCATATCTCTTTCCGTTATACCAGTTGTAAACATTTTGTCCTGTTCCATATTTGATAATATCAGTTACAGCATCAGCAATGGTAGCTGTGGCTGAGATATTAAATCCATTTTTAAAGGAGTGACCATAGTTAAGAGTAAGCTCCCATCCACGAGTACATAGATCTCCGAAGTTACCTTGTGGTGAAGCAGTTCCAAAACCATAACCGATACCTTCCATTCCAACAATCATATTCTTAGTATCTCTCTTATACCACTCAAATGTTACATTTAGTGCTCTAAACAGAGTTAAGTCAACCCCTGCATTAAGAGTGTAAATATCCTGCCATGTTATATCACCCATAACTGATGCCGGTGTAGAGAAGTAAACATCTTGAGCACCATTATGAATCCATCCGGAATTTACAAGTCCCATCGTAGGGATATAGAGGGAGTTAGATACAGACTGGTCGCCGATCATACCATAAGAACCACGTAACTTTAATGAGCTCAAAATATCACGAGTCCCCTGCATCCAAGGCTCCTCTGTTACTCTCCATCCTCCTGATACTGAAGGGAACCAACGCCATTTTAAAGCACCTGGGAATTTAGAAGAACCGTCATAACGAATACTTGCCTCTAAAAGGTATTTATCTTTATAATCATAATTCAATCTTCCGAAGAATCCGAGTTGAGAGTTCCAAGAGTGTCCTCCCCCTGTTGTCTGAGTACCAGTGGCAAGATTAAATTGGGGATTACTATAGTCCAAAAGGACTGTTTTCTGTCCCCAATGTCCTACGTTTTCATAAGAAACCGCCTGAACACCTGCCATAGTAATTATCCTGTGGCTATCTGCTAATTTTAAAGTAAAATCAGTAGTAGCATTAATGGTCTGACGAGCACTTACATAAGCATCTCTGTAAACATGGTCAGGGTTAGATCCGGAACCTGTATAACGATAAGGGACGAATCTCTTCTGAGGGATAGTAACCCCTAAACTATTGAAATCATTCCACTCGTTGTTTATCATTACAGGAGAAGCACCATTCATAACATTAGCAGGAGTGGCATACCATAACTCTGCTCCGAAGAAACTAGTACCTGGTCTCCATGAAGAATTTTGGTTGGTAGCCCAAGTATAGTCAACCTTAATATTCCAATCCTTAACAGGAGTAATAATAGTCCCTGCGTTTATACTGGTATATGCATTGATATCCGATGCTGCATTAGCCACAGATGTTTCATAAGTGGCATTTCTCATATTAGAGCCGAACTCATCAATAGGAACCATCGGATAAGTAGGTCCCCAACGATATGTATATAGCCAGATATCTGCAGAAGTCGAAGAGGTAGCATAAGCCCATCTCTTCTGAGTCCTTGAGAACATTAAACCTGCATAAACAGTGATGAATTTATTAATAGGAGTGGTTATTTTTACGCTTGCATTCTGTCTCTGGAAATCATCAAAATTAGTAGTCTTCATCATACCACTTTGGTCGAGAATACCAAGACCAACATTAAATGATGTTTTCCCTTTATTACCTGCAATGGAGAGGTTATGGGTAGATGTAGGGGCATTCCCCTTAACAAGATAGACATAAGGGTCAAATGTACGAATCCCTATTCTACGGTTAGAACCATCTAAATACCAGTCCCTTCCATAAGTATAAGGATCGTAAGGGTCAAGAGTCTTTCCATATTTCTCTTTCCAAAGTTTAGCAGCTTCGTAGCCCTTTCTGTCTATTTTCCAGAAAGCACCCACCGGGGTAAACATCCCTGTTCGCTCTGCAGCTTCAACTGAATATTGGAGAGCATCCACATCAGCCATTTGGTACTTTTTAGCCATATTTTGGAAAGACATATTACCGGAGTAGGTAACTTTTACTGTCTCCTGCTCTTTAGCACCTTTTTTTGAAGAGATAAGGATAACCCCAAATGCTGCTTTCGCACCATAAATAGAGGCAGATGCAGCATCTTTAAGAATAGAAATAGATTCAATATCATCAGGGTTCAACATCTGGATAGAGGGGATTTCCACGTTATCCAAAAGGATAAGAGGAGAAGAACCACCAATTGCCGATCCTATCTGACCTCTGATTCGCATTATAGGCTCAGAACCAACTTCGGATGATCCTACGCGGACATTCAATCCGGCTGCAGCACCCTGAAGTCCACGACCAACGTCAGCGATAGGACGACTCTCCAAGGTCTTTTGAGCATTAATAGTAGAAACGGCTCCGGTTAAACTCTCTTTTTTCTGAGAACCGAAACCTACGATTACTACATCTTCAAGCATTAGAGCATCTTCTTCGATGGTTACATTAATAACAGCGCGATTATTTACAGGAACGACCGCTGTCTTGTAACCCATTGATGACACTTCAAGAACACCGTTGGCAGGTACTTTAATAGAATAAGTACCGTCCAATATGGTAGTTGCCCCATTACGTGTCCCTTGGATGAGAACGAATGCTCCAACTACCGGCTCGCCTCGTTTGTCGGTAACTTTACCGGAAACAGAGATGTTTTGAGCCAAAATTGTGCCTTGCATTAAAAACAAAGCACAGATAGCCATCGCTACAAATCGCAACGATTGACTTTTTCTTTTTAAGCTAGTGAACATAAATGAATTATTAGGTTAGTAAATATAAGGTAAAAAAAAATTATTAACTGTTTTATGGTACTAATTTATCTTTTTTATTGATAGTTTTCTGTTCAAAAAGTATAACAATTTTCAAAAATAAGGTTTTTTTTTGAAAAAACAAAATGATTTGAACAATCTCGCGTTAAATTTTCTATTTTTGTTTATTAATTATAATTAAAAATACAAATTATGTTCACAAAAGAAACTTACATTGAAAGAAGGAGATCACTCGCCTCAAAAGTTGAATCAGGACTACTTCTATTCTTAGGCTCAAGTGAATCTTCAATGAATTACCCCGGAAACACCTATCGTTTTAGACAGGATAGCACATTTACATACTTTTTCGGGTTAGATGCTCCCGATCTTGCAGCCGTTATCGATTTGGACTCTTCTGACGAGATTCTTTTTGGTGATGATGTTACCTTAGATGATATTATCTGGATGGGGCCTCAACCTTTAATTAAAGAGAAGGCAGAAAGCGTGGGTGTCTCTAAGTCTCTCCCCTTTAGCTCCTTAAAAGAGGTGATAACTAACGCTGTAAAGCAAGGGAGAAAAGTTCACTTCCTTCCCCCTTTCCGTTATAAGAATATGATATTACTTAATGACCTACTAGGGGTTCCTTTTGATCAGATGAAAGCAAAGGCTTCTGTGGAGTTTATTAAAGGTG
Source organism: uncultured Muribaculaceae bacterium (assembly GCA_964642235.1). Lineage (GTDB taxonomy): Bacteria > Bacteroidota > Bacteroidia > Bacteroidales > UBA932 > CAYSND01. Next base: position 9,535 of record CAZXOP010000030.1, on the reverse strand, counting down.
TGGTATCATTAAGGATAATAAAATCAGACATTGAAATAGCAGAACTTGAAAAAGCTTGTGACCTCGGTTATGCGATGCATTATACTGCTATGACTGTGGCGAAGCTCGGAATGGTGGAACAGGAGTTAGTAGGGATTATGGAGGGGGTTGCTATTTCAGGTGGATATATGGCCTCTTTCCCTATCATCCTTTCCCAAAATGGAGAGACTCTACATAACCACACACATCATCAGATATTGACAGATGGAAGGTTATTGGTTATGGATGCAGGTGCTGAAATTGCCTCCCACTACTCATCAGATTTTACCAGAACTATCCCCTGTTCCGGAAAGTTTACCACGAAGCAGCGAGATATATATAATATTGTCTCGGCAGCAAACGACCTTGGATGCAACATGTCCCGTCCCGGAATTACTTATAAAGAAGTTCATCTTGCCGTAGCAAGACTTATTGCGCAGGGATTGATGAACCTTGGATTAATGAAGGGTGATGTGGATGCCGCTGTTGCAGCAGGTGCTCATGCCCTCTTTATGCCTCACGGACTTGGTCACCACATGGGTCTTGATGTGCACGACATGGAAGATCTTGGGGAAAATTATGTTGGATATGATGAAAATCATAAACGCTCGACTCAGTTCGGTCTTGCCTCTCTCAGAATGGGTAAAATGTTAGAGACAGGTCACGTAATAACAGTAGAACCCGGTATCTACTTCATCCCTACATTGATAGAAAAATGGAAAAATGAGGGGATCAATAAAGAGTTTATAAATTTCGACAAGTTAAAAGATTACTACACCTTCGGTGGTGTCCGTATAGAAGATGATATCCTTATTACTAAGACCGGTAGTCGTTTCCTTGGGAAGAAGAGACTCCCCAATACTCCGGAGGCAGTAGAGGAGGCCATGAGAAAATAAAACTACGTTCTTTTATATTTATTTACTAACCTAATTAATTATTTATGTTTGTTTCAAAGAAATTAAGCAAGTCATTGCGTTTTGCAATGTTAGCTTTATGTTCTCTGTTAATTTCAACAGGGAGCATTTGGGCACAGAATATCAAAGTTACCGGAAAGGTGACAGATAAGCAAGGTGCCTCCATCGTGGGGGTCTATGTCCTATTAGACGGAACACGAGTTGGAACTTCTACCGAAAGCGATGGAACATATAGCATTTCTGTCCCCTCTGATGGTAAATTAAAGTTTACCTCAATGGGTTACAAAGATGTAGTCACCAATGTCTCCGGAAGAGTTGTTATTAACATTACGATGGAAGATGATGCTGTTCTTCTTGAAGATGTCGTAGTTACTGCCTTGGGTATAAAGAAAGAGAAAAAAGCTCTTGGATATGCCGTACAAGACATTAAATCCGACGAAATTCTAAAGAACAAGTCTTCAAACATCGTAAACTCCCTCGCCGGAAAAATTGCCGGTGTAAACATTACTCAGTCAGGTGGTTCTGCCGGTGCCGGTTCTCAAATAATTATCCGCGGAGGTACATCACTTGAAAGAGACAATCAGCCTCTTTTCGTCGTTGACGGTATTATCTATGACAATGCTACTAATATTGGAGGTAATTCCGGATTTGACGGTGCAATGAGAACTGCTTCCACTTTCGGAAACCGCGTTATGGATATTAACCCTGAGGATATAGAAAACATGTCAGTACTTAAAGGTCCTGCTGCAGCTGCTCTTTACGGCTCACGTGCTGCTGCCGGTGTGGTTATGATTACCACTAAGAAAGGGGATCAAGGAAGGGTAACTGTTAACTTTAGTTCTAAATATACAAGGAACTGGATAAACAGACTACCTGAACAGCAAGATAAGTACATGAGAGGTTATTATGAAATAAACGGGACTCTTAACGATTACACCACCTCATCTTGGGGTGCTAAATTCTCTGATGTCTCCGGTTCTACTATGTATGACAATATAGGTGACTTCTTCCAAGGAAGTAATATATTCGACAATACAGTTAGTGTTTCCGGCGGACATAAAAATGGTACTTTCTATCTCTCTGCTTCTCGTTTCGACCAGAGTGGTGTGGTTCCAAAGACAGGGTATGACAAGACTGCTTTCCGTTTTAACGCCGATCAAAAACTCGGCAAATTAACTGTTGGAGCAAATGTCGCTTACACTATCTCTAACACTCAGAAAACTTTGACTTCCGGTGGTCTATTCGGCTCAGGAGGAACAGGTGCAATGGTCTCTGTATATCGTTGGGCAAGAAGTGACGATATGAAGTATTACCTCAACGATGATGGTACCAAATATCGTATGTTTGCAGGTAAACAGGAGCTTGAAGATGATGTTGAAAACCCTTACTGGATTATCAATAAGAATAAAATGAATGACCAGACTCATCGTTTTACCGGTTCGCTCTCTGCAAACCTTGATGTTACTGATTGGTTTAACATTAGCTACAGAGTAGGGTATGACAGATATACCTATAATGATTATACTCTTCTTGCTCCGGGTAGTGCTGTAAGAATTACATATCAAAAAGGTAAACTTTCTGAAAATGACAGAGTTTATGGATATGCATCATCTAACTTATTGCTTAACTTCCATAAGAAATTTGGTGATTTCGATTTAAGTCTGCTTCTTGGTCAATCTGCAGAAGAGACAAAAGTTACCACCAATAGAAGAAACGGATGGAATTTCGTTATAGATGACTTCTTCAGCTTTGAAAACATTGCCGAAGGTAACAAACAGTTCCAGTCACTTCATTCAACGAAGAGACTTATGGGTGCATTCGGAGAGTTCCGTGCTTCCTACAAAAACTTGGCTTACCTCACAGTAACAGGGAGAAATGACTGGACTTCTACCCTTCCTAAGAGCAATCGTTCTTACTTCTATCCATCAGTTTCAGGAAGCGTTGTCTTCTCGGAATTAATTCCTCAGAACAATATTCTCTCTTTTGGGAAAATACGTGGTTCTTGGGCAGAAGTGGGTAAAGATACTGACCCTTATGCTACCGCAACTACCATTTGGCCTGCAATGACCTTCCTCGGAGGAAGACTTGGAGTGGGTAATACTTGGCAGAGAGGTAATCCATATCTTATCCCTGAAATTACCCGTTCATGGGAAGTTGGGTTGGATATGAGATTCTTCAATGGTCGTTTAGGACTTGACTTTACATATTATTCAAATAACTCTAAGCACCAAATCGTGGTTCCTCGTCTAAGTCAGGCTACAGGTTACATCCTCCTCTCCACCAACGTAGGTAGAGTTCAGAATGATGGTATGGAGTTAACACTTAATGTTTCTCCTATCGTTACGAGAGATTTCTCATGGGATATGGCTTTTAACTTCTCAAAGAATAAAGGTCGTGTTTATGATTTGATGACAGGACAAGACATTTTATATGTTACAGATGTTCAGGTAGGAAATGCTAAAGCAGCCTCTTTCAACACTAAACAAGCTGTTTATGACGATACCGGGAATTTAATCTCTCCTGCTGTTACAGGTCTATTTATGGGGATTTCAGGTTCCAAGTGGACAAGAGATCCTGATGGAAATGTTGTGGTGGATGCAAATACAGGTCTTCCTCTCTCAGACGGAAAGACAACATACCAAATCGGAGATAGAGAACCAAAACTCTCCGGAGGATGGAACAATAATATCAGGTACAAGAATTGGGGACTCTCTTTCTTATTTGACTATAGAGTAGGTGGGGATATCTATAATGGTACTGATTATATGATGACCATGGCCGGTATGAGTGCAAAGACTTTAAACAGAGAGTCTGTTACTATAAATGGTGTTGTTAACACCGGTACAGCCGCAGCTCCTGTTTATGAGGCAAGAAGCACTACTTATGAGGCAGGTAAAATGTACACTATAAAAGGGACACAGACAAGTGGAGCAAATTTAATTCAAAGTTATTGGGGATCATATGGCAATGAAACTGCTAACTTTATAACCAAAACCAACTGGCTTAGATTACGTGCTCTAACTCTCTCTTATGATTTCAAAGGAATGATCAAGAAGCAGGGCTTAATAAAAGGTCTTACTGCTACTATTTCAGGCAACAACCTACTCATTTTAACTAACTACAGAGGTCTGGATCCTGAAAACTCTGTTGCAGGTTCCGGTGTAGTAGGTTCAAGCTCTTCAGGAATTGACTATTGCGGTGTTCCTTCTACTGCAGGATGTTCTTTTGGTATTAATTTAACATTCTAAAACTTGTAAAAATGAAAAAGATTTTAATTATAACATTATCATCCATTATGATGTTGAGCCTCGTCTCTTGTGATAAATGGCTCGACATAAATGTTGATCCTGACTCCCCTACAAGTGTTACGGCTCCCGTTGCCACAAGGCTTCCTTGGATTCAGTATGGATACAACTATGCTTATGGCAATGCCTCTGCACAAGTTGCAATTTTGGCATTTACCACTGCTTCCCGCGCCGGAGGAACTAATAATGCATACACTGCGTGGGCTCCCGGAACAGGTGCAGGTCCTACAACTCCTTATCAACAATGGTTTGTAAGTACTGCCAACAACATTGGTGAACTTGTTTCCAAAGCAAGAGAAGAGAATGCTTACTACTATATAGGAGCTGCCCATACTATTCATGCTATGGGATTTATGTTAATGACTGATTTTTATGGTGAAATGCCCTACACTGATGCTCTTGGCGCTTCTCTTACCCCTAAATATGATGATGGGAAGACCATTTTCAATGGCTGCTTAGAACATTTAGATTCAGCATTATTCTATTTCAAAAAGACTCAACCTGCAACAGCCACCCCTTTTGCTAAGGGTGATGTTTGGAACAATGGTGATGTAAATAAATGGATTAAATTATGCTATGGTCTGAAAGCAAGATGGCTTAACAACCTCTCCAAAAAATCGGCTCTTTATAAACCTGACGATATTCTTGCTGCTATCGAGAATGGACCTAAGGCAAATGCTGAAGGTACCATTATTCATCACGAAAATGACCCTGCTGACTTAATAGGTTCTTCACTACTCGGAGTAGGAGACCCTATGAAAAGTGCTTTCATTTTTGACGTTGCAGCTTGGGGAAATGCATATCGTTTTACTAAGATTTATCTTGACCGACTTGAGAATCCTCGCGGTTCAGGTATAGAAGACCCCCGTACCGACAGGCTTGTTCCTTCAGCTGAGCATCATGGAATGGTACCTAACCCCGGTTATAATCCGGCAGACCCTACTTCTCCTAAATTCATCGATAAAACATTCTTTGAAAGGACTAAAGGTCTTGATATTATAAACACCGATATTAGAAAAAATGGCGGCCCTATGCACCCTACTTATAGCTCCACTAGTAAGAAATGGTCTATCTCCACTACTAATCCAAGTAGAAAAGGTGATACCGTTTATGTTCTTATGCAATCGAGATGTGCTATGCAAGGGGTAACTAATGGTGACGGAACATATTATGATCTTAAAGACGGCACTATTATCTCTACAGGAACATTCTACTCTCTCCCTGAATCTCAAACAGATATTATGACATATCATGAGATGTGTTTCATAAAATCTGAAGTGCTCTTCAGAAAAGGGGATAAGGCAGGAGCTCTTGCTGCATACAAAGAGGGGATTAGATCCCATATCTATCTAATGCAGACAAAACTCAACCAGTGGGGTAATGCTCAAAGGAATCCTTATAAGAGACCAATGGATGACGCAAAGATTACTGCATTCTTAGCATCTGCTGCTATTGCTCAGACAGCCGGAGAACTTACCATGGCTGACATTATGGGACAAAAGCATATTGCTATGTCATTTACTGTTCAGAACTGGAACGATATGAGGAGATTTAACTATAGCGCGGGTAATATTAAAAACTTTGGTGTTGTTTACCCCGGAGTTGACAGACCAGCCGAATTCGGTGCTACCTCTATTCAGTTCTTCCCCGGTTCAAGTAAAACAGATCCTACATATTGGTATCGTCGTTTTAGACATTGCAGTCATGAAATTAACTACAACAACGTTAATCTTCAGGCTTCAAATCCTACAGCTCTTAAACCTGAAGTTTGGTCAACACCTGTTTGGTGGGATATTGAAGAATAACTTTTTGGTATTGTAAATAAAAAAGCCGGCTGCATCAGTCGGCTTTTTTTATTAGAAGTTTTTTAGATTTTGCTAATTAATTTATTATCTTTGTCTAATAATTTATTTTTAATTGCTAATAAATTAATAAGAGTATGTTTGAAAGGGCTATCTTACAGGATATTAGGAATAGGGTATCTGAAAAAAGACAATTTATACAAGTATTGGTTGGACCTCGTCAAGTGGGAAAAACGACCTTAATAAAACAGCTTATCAAGAAAATAGATATTCCTTATCTATTTGTAACGGCAGATGATTTATATGCTGCAGATACAGCATGGCTTAGACGCGAGTGGGGAAATGCCCGTTTCCAACTACAACAAGGGGAGAAAAAGGAGATACTATTTATTGTAGATGAGGTTCAGAAAATACCAAATTGGAGTGAAACCGTTAAAAAGGAGTGGGACAAAGATTCGTTTTCTGATACGAATGTGAAGGTTATCCTATTAGGTTCATCGAGGCTTCTTATTCAAAAGGGGCTAACCGAGTCGCTTGCAGGACGATATGAACTTACCAATATTACCCACTGGTCATTTGATGAGATGCGAGATGCCTTTGGGTGGTCTCTCGAACAATTTATTTATTTCGGGGGTTATCCGGGATCTGCCCCCCTTATTGCTGAAGAAGAGCGTTGGAAAAACTATATAAGAGAGTCTTTGGTAGAGGCGACTATTTCTAAAGATATTTTAATGATGACTCGAGTGGACAAACCTATATTACTTGCAAGGCTATTCGATATTGGTTGCAAATACTCCTCACAAATACTCTCCTTAACTAAGGTTCAAGGAGAATTGCAAGAATCAGGTAATCTTACCACTTTATCAGGCTACCTTTCATTACTTAAAGAGGCAGGATTATTATCAGGTCTTGAGAAATATGCTGCTGACATTATTAGAAAAAGAGCCTCAAAGCCTAAATTTCAAGTATATAATAACGCTCTACTCTCTGCAAGTCAGGATGAAAATTTTGAAATGGTGCTGAAACACCATAAAGATTGGGGGCGTTTTGTCGAATCAGCAGTAGGTGCTCATCTGATAAATTGCGGATTGAAACAGAGATTCAATGTTTATTATTGGAACCAAGGGAGCTATGAAGTTGATTATGTGATAGAGAAAGGAAGGGAGATAATAGCTCTCGAGGTTAAAAGTGGAAAAGAGGGCAAAAGTTTGGGACTCTCTTTATTTAATGAGGAGTACCACCCTCGCGGTCTCTTTACAATAGGAACCGGCGGTATCCCCTTAGAAGAGTTTCTAAGTATGAATCCCGCCGATTTATTTCGTTTATAAATATAGTCTATTAAAAGAAGAGCCCTAATCGGAGACCTGTGTAGCCAAAATTGGTCTTTAAGGTGACATCTGTTCCGTTTAAAGTCCCCTCTGCTTTAGTAAAATACCTATCGTGGAAGAGTGAGAGGTTCAGACCAAGTGATCTTGTAATATTCCAACTTAATCCAAAACCGGGAGTTACTATATAAGTATTGGGCAGATCAGTAAATCCGGGGTCACAGTAGAACATAAAAGAGAGTTTTTTACTCACGGGGAGGTAAGCTTTCAAGTCCAAAAAGAAAGGGATAAGAGGCACTTCGTTATCATCCACAAGGTTAAGACCTAAACCAACTCCTGCCGAGAAGTAAGGGTTAAATCTGACACCATTAATAATATGAAGATTTCCTGTTCCGGACTCTTGTGAAAGCATAACACCTAATCCTGCAACCACTTCCCCTTGATACTTAAATATCTTTTTGGGTTTTTGGGCAGAGAGGTCAGTAGAGGAAATAAGTAAAACAAGTAAGCTTAGGATTAGGATTGGAAACTGTTTTTTATTCATAATAGTTAAAATTAATAAGCCGCAAAAGTAACCCAAATAATTAATTTGGCAAAAATATCAACAATTCTACTTTACTATTTGAGGCTGAATTTAGCCATGTTTTTTTGGTGGCATATATCCTCAACCTGCTCAATAATCTGAGTAGCTTGATTGACCTGAATCCCAATCTCTTTTGCCAAGGTCATCACATCTTTTTTCGTAGGCTCGCCTTGTCCGTTTATGGTCGTTGTATGATAGCCGTTAAACCCACTGCTGGGAAGAAGATCATACGCAGGGGATTGTTTCCATGCTCCATCACGGTATTGAAAAGAAAAGTTTTTTGCGTGATCATCTCTGTTTGAAATAATGATGTTAAATACCATTAATCTAAACATTTGCATTACTTGTTGTATATCTCTTGTCAAAGTGAGCGTCAGTTTCAATAATAAAGAGTAATCCAAGCTCGGAATACGGTAATCTGCATTCAGAAGACCTGCCGCCGAAATGGTATGAATCCGCTCTGTGCCAACTCTATCGAAACGCTCCACTCCAAAATATTTATCGTTAAATAGCCTTGTTTGGCTCATAGTAATCCCACATTCCTTTGCCAATAGTGAGTATTGATACTCCGTCTCGCCTATATTTTGAGGATCCAAGGTTGCTCGAAATTTAACAAGCCAAAAGCCGTTATCGATAGTAGCAAACACTTTAGGTCTTGCGCCACCGGACGAACCTCCATAGCGATATAAATCATCTACTGAAACATCATCACTCTTATCTCCAAGTATTAGCTCCGCATTGGCTGCAAGTCGATCAAAGTCCACAAATGCATGATCTGCGTTAACGCTCCTGTCGGGACGGAACTCCAATGCACCCCTACCTGTACTACCTATAAGTGCTAACCTTTCGAGGAGAGTGAGTTTCTGGGGATTTATTCCTTGCTGGCTCAAATATCTATCCAATATGAAATTTCCCCAGCCGTCAGGGAGGCTATCGTCAAACACACCAAAGCCTCCACGGAAAGGGTCGCGTTTGGCTATCTGTAGTCCGTTTTTTAGGGGGAGATAGAATGGTGATATCGAACAACCTGTTTTAATCCATTCAGTATCATATTCAAAAGCACATAGACTTTCGGGAGTAAGAGCCAGTCGTCCAACACGCCGGTTAGCTATAAAAACCTCTATGGTCGATATGTTATTCATTTTTCGTGGCTCTTTTTCGTGGATTCTTTTGTTTCTGAGCAATCAACTCGTCTATATTTTGATATCTTTTTAAAGAAAAAAGGTGTTCAAAATCCTCTTCGGCTCCAAGCGCAATAGCTATCATTACCATTCCGCGAAAAGAGATTTCACCTTTTGATTCAAATCTTCGATAGGTAGCAAGTGGTAAGCCAGCTTTTGATGCCAACAAATTCTGCGTCCAATTAAGCTCTAATCTACGCATTCTTACACGTTGTGCCATTTGTTGCATTATAGCATCCGGGGTTCGTTCTATTAATACTAATATGTTATCATTTATCATATTAAACATCAATTAAGTAATAATATGTTATCACTACAAAGATAGTACTATTTATTAACAAAACAAAAAGCACCTATAACAATCTGGTTATAAGTGCTTTGTTTTTATTTCTTAGTACCCGGAGCCG
>CAZXOP010000029.1:8893-18943 GCA_964642235.1 uncultured Muribaculaceae bacterium | reverse complement strand
CTTGAAATCTGCACAGCCACATGCTCACAAAATGTTGCAAGCAGATCAGGCAATGAAAGCAAGTACGAATCAATCAATGGAATAACTTCCTCCTCTACCCACTCCCTTCCAAGCGACTTGGGTCCCTTCTTACTGTAAAACTCAAGATGATTAAGCACCCCCAATAATGTTTGATCGACACTCCCTGAGCGGGCAATATTCCCATCCCTATCATACTCAAGACCGATAGTACGAGTATAGTGATTTAGTACATAGTTAACGGGAGATATATCATAAGCAGACCTCCTCTCCCCCTCATTAAATGAGATATTGGAAAATCCTCCGAGGTTAAGACAATAATCATATTCATGGAACAAAACCCTATCCCCGATTGGCACCAGAGGGGCACCTTGACCATGCAAAGCCACATCGGTGGTCCTAAAATCACAAACACAGTTTACCCCTGTCTCAGCAACAATACCTGCACCTGAACCAATCTGTGCCGTAAAATGCTTATAAGGTTGATGAAAAATAGTCTGCCCATGAGAGGCAATCAAATCGGGAGTTGCCTCATGTTTTTGCATAAATTCTTTTACCCTTTTACCAAGGTATCTTCCATAGTCAGAGTGTAGTAGAGCATACTGTTCGGCTGTCATACTCTGTGCAGTCGCAAGCTCTTTTTTTAACTTCGCAGGATATGGCTCCGATTCTGCGGCAATAACGCCATAACTCCATACCCCACCTCTATTTTTAAAAGCGGCATAACAGATATCGAGTCCATCAAGAGATGTACCCGACATAAGTCCGATAACTTTAATCACCATATAAAATTATATTTAACTTCTTTAATATTGTTTTTTATATCAGTGACACGCACGATTATCTCATGCTTTTTCCCTCGTTTAACGATAGTTGGGTCCATCTCCACCCAAAGTTTATCGAATTTCTGGTCGTATCGTGCCAATATCCACTCCCCATCCACCTCCGCAGAGTAGTCTGCAATGCCGGAGAGTTCATCTTTAATGGTAAATACAAGTTGTCCGGAACGAGAAATATCCGCTCCGTTTTTAAATCTCGGAACAATAGTTGGGGCAGTGGAATCTATTGTAACACAATAAGTTCCAAAACTCCTTATGGTGGTCGTTACAGCACCGTTCTCCCAAGTTCCTCCGCGGGAGGAGAATCCTCCTGAAGGGGAGAGAGAGACAATAAGTGCTTTGCTTCGCAATGAATCAGGTACAGAGGCAGTTAAGGAGAGTTTCGCACTCCGATGCAGAGGAATGGTGGGTGTATGAAGCCTCCAAACAGCAGAATATATCTTTGGCAACACCCCTTCAGAAGGGGTAACCACCGAGGCTGTAAAGTTCGTAGAGCTATAAAGGGATGCGGCAGGAAGAGTGAGGGTAATCCCTTTTTCAAAAAAGACAAAAGGGGAAAACCAAGGGACAAAAATCTCGCCTGAGGGTGCTACACTTGAGCTATCTGTCATAGCGACCTCCGCAGTTACCTCACCACGCTGCACCTTAAATGTACGAATAGCGCGATTACCCGAAACATCATAAATCTCTATCTTAACTGTATGAACATCATCATCATTAAGAAGAATCAAACCATTATCTTTATACCTTATCCTATCCGCAAATCGATTTCCCGGTTCCTTTAGTGTCTTAATCATATTCCTCCCCGAATTCACCTTCTCTGAATAGACTATTAGAGAGTTAAAATAACTCTGCTCCTCATAAGTATAATCATCTATTGAGAAATCGAAAATGAGTGTTGTATCTAATAACACTCTATACCTCTCCACCGCAAGTTTAGCCACTGTTCCAGCCTGTTTATCCACAGCATCTATTCCCACGAAAGAGCTCTCTCCGAGCTTTAAAACTGAGGAGGTAGCCGTGTTACAATTATGTAACAAATTTATTACAGGAACACCGCAACTCTCTGAGTATGAATAAAAATTAACTCCTTGAAAAATAGGGGGAGTTTTATCATTAAGATCTAAATAACCATGCTTAATAATATTTAAAGGAGCTGTGTTTTCGCTGTTTCTTAATTCAAAATGGAGGTGTGGCGCAGCCGAAGAGCCTGAATTACCTGCCCTCCCTATAAATTCGCCTGCAGAGATAGGGAACTCTTCAGGTCTAAAAGAGATATCGACGGAAAATGACTTTAATGAGTACTGTTCCTGTTTTACACGCTTATTCAATTCAGGTGAAAAATCGAGCAGATGACCATATATAGAGGTGGTTCCATCAGGGTGCTTAATATAGACTCCATTCCCATACCCATCAGGAGAGACCACTACCCTACTTATATACCCATCATCAAAGGCATAAATCTTCTCTCCCACGACTCCACCTACTCTGAAATCGAGTCCGGCATGAAACCTCCCTGACCTTAACTCTCCATAGCTTCCCGAGAGTGAGAGGGGTATTTTTAAAGGCGCACTCTTCTTGCCATAACTTTGTGGAAGAAGTAGCAAGAAGAGCATGATAAACTTAAGCATAACAAAATAAATTACGAGGTGAACATCTTCTTTAAGCGTTCAAAGAAGTTCTTATCCTCTTTTGAAGGCTGTGGTTTGAAATCAATCGAATCTCTTAGTTTCTCAAGGTACTCTTTGTCCGACTTACTAACTTTTTTAGGAACCCATACTTGCACAAAGACCAATAAGTCTCCTGAACCATACCCATTAATTTCCGGAACTCCTTTCCCTCTTAACCTCAACATCTTACCTGACTGCGTACCTGGATCTATAGTTATCCTCAACTTCCCATCCACAGAGGGAACGTCCGCTTTACACCCAAGAATAGCATCAGGTATAGAGATAAACAATGAATAGATCAAATCATTTCCATCTCTCTGAAGTTCAGGATGCTGCTCCTCCTCTATAACAACGAGTAAATCGCCGTTAATTCCTCCCCCTCTCGCTGCATTCCCTTTTTCGGGTACAGTAAGTTGCATACCGGCTGCCACCCCTGCAGGAATCTTAAATGATATCTCCTCTGAACCCTTTGTGAAACCTGATCCGGAACAATGTGAACATGGTTTAACAATAACCTTTCCTGTTCCATTACAAGCTGTACAAGGTGATGAGGTCTGCATTTGACCAAGGAAGGACTGAACCACCCTTGTTACCATCCCTGTTCCATGGCAAGTGGGGCAGGTTTTAATATCTGCCTCCGATGCTGCACCTTTTCCATTACAATGGGAACAAGTTATTGCTTTATTGATTTTTATTTTTTTCTCTGTTCCATGGACAATTTCGTCAAGTGTAAGTTTCACCTTTATGCGGATATCGGAACCTCTCTCCACTCTTCTACCTGAACGGGGAGAGCCCCCTCCGAACCCACTAAACCCCCCAAAACTTCCACCAAAGCCTCCGAAGATATCTCCGAATCTTTCAAAAATGTCATCCATTGTGAAACCTCCTGAGAATCCACCATATCCGGCACCTGCGGCACTACCCAAACCTGCGTGCCCAAATTGATCGTATCGTGCCTTTTTATCGGGGTTGCTTAACACATCGTAAGCCTCTGCTGCCTCCTTGAATTTCTCTTCAGCCGCAGCATCTCCGGGGTTTCTGTCGGGGTGATATTTTAGAGCCATCTGCCGATAAGCTTTCTTAATCTCATCAGCCGATGAACTCTTACTAACCCCTAAGACTTCATAATAATCTCTTTTTTCTGCCATATTATACTCCTACAACGACTTTCGCATAACGAATTACTTTTCCATTGAGAGTATATCCATTCTGCACTATGTCTATTATCTTGTTTTTCTTCTTCTTTTCAGTTACGGGGAACTGTGCTACCGCCTCATGATAATCTGTATCCAACTCCTTGTTTTTAGCATCTATAAGCGCTACCCCTTTACTTTTTAGGTAGGATAATATCTTACTGTAAATTAACTCTGTCCCCTCTTTAGCTGCCTCTGATACATGTGAGTCATTCAAAACAGCCAAAGCCCTTTCACAATCATCGAGAATAGGAAGGAAACCGACTATCACATCTTCAGCCGCAAAATTAATTAAATCTAATCTCTCTTTTGCACTTCTTCTGCGAAAATTATCAAATTCTGCAGCAAGACGGATATATTTATCATTTGATTGGGCTAATTTATCCTCCAACTCTAACACCTTAGAGTTATCGTTTTCAGGAGTTTCTACCTCATTAACTGACTCTGTTACTTGCTCTTGTGGAGTTTCGCTATTGTTAACAGTATTGTTTACCTCATTATCTACAGTGGTATTCGATTCTTTTTTCTCTTTATGTTTCATTTTAAAAAAATTTGTTTCTACCTTATTTTGCAAAGATAGAAACAAATTGTTTGCCATTAGGCTTCTTTAGGACAAATTGGCAGATGCCCCTTAGTTACAACTCAATAAAACTCGGGGTGGTCCCTTTGTACTTGGTCATTGTTACCCCTATCGGAGCATTTATGAAAGTGGGGTCGCACATTATATATTTACCCCCTTTATATGTAAAGGAATCCCCTTTAACATCGCTTTTAAACTGAACTCCGCAAGCCACATGATTAGGGAAACCAAACATAATGGTATTCAAACCTAAAATGTTTTTTACAAGCCAAGAGAAAATGAGAACTCTATCTTTACAGTTGTTAGCACCATAGAAAAGTGATTCTTCTATAAACAGCGGTTTAGGGCGACCAAACATTTCATAATCGGTTTTATATTCAAACCCATTCTGGATAAGATTAAGGATATAACCGACAGCTTTCTGTTCATCTAAACCTGCTTTAAGGATTTTATATTTCACGCTCCTTAAAATAACCTTAGCTGTTTCACTATCAACTGCTGAATGATGATAGATTAATAAATCCGATTGAGGGTAATTGAGTGTTAGAGAGATATAAGGTTGATTAATGGGGACAGTGACCTCCTCTCCATAGATTTTCGTCCATAAAGGTAGTTTTACTTTGACATAATTGTCAGATCCACCGAGTGCCATAGGCTTATCAAAAGTAAGACTTATAGATTTCTCTGCCACCGAAAAATCCTTTGTAAAGGTATAAAGCGGTGTCTGAGTGCCTATTCTCCTATATCCAAAAATATAAAGGTCACTTTTATCATCAGAAATATAGGATACCTGATAGATCTGTTCCCTAAAAGGGAGCAAAAGAACTAGGTCATCCCCTGCAGAACCGACTCTAACTTTATATTTTAACTGACAGAGTAAAAACATCTGAGTAACTACCCTTTCATTAATCTTGGAGTCACTATAAAGAGCCTCTGCATACTGCTTAATAAGTAGATAAGTAGCCCAGTCATTGAGACAATACTTAACCCTCATCTCCGACAAAGCATCTACTGTAGGCATGAATAAGGTCTGACTTAATTTATTCCAGGCATCAGAAACCTCTTTCTCGTTAGCTTTAAGCGGGGTTAATAACATCCCATCCGCAACAGGGATGGTGGATTTAATGCCAAAATAATCGAGTTCCACATTACCTGCAGCAGGAACATAACGACCAACAGACTCAATAATGGGTCTCTTTGCCGGAGCTGCCGTCTCACCGATAGGAAGACCGTGAGTAGAACTTCCACTATCACTTTCAGCCTCAGCACCATAATAGGTTGGTTTGTCAGGTAGCTCCCCTATAGGGTCCTTTTTCCCGGTATGCACCAAGAATTCTTCCCAAGCCTTAGCGAGGTAATCTGTAAACTCCGCATTGGCCTTAGCCCTCCAATCCTGAAATGCCTGCTCTCTTTGCTGACGAAACTGCTTATAGGCATCATTTCGTTCATTCTGATTCTGAGCAAGAAGTGCAGTACAGAAGAGGGAAAGAATAGAGATTAATAATATCCGTTTCATAATGGAAGTGGAAGCTAATTATTAATAATAGTTTTGGTAAACTTACCTATTTCTGCTCCAATTTAGCCATTTCAGCATCGAAGGTCTTCTGGAACATGAATTTATCAAATTCCAATGCCATCTTAGCGTCTTTGGATATACCATTAGCAATACCATCAACTACTTGTTCTTTAGGCATCTCAACAGCTATGTAATAAGTATATTTACCCTCTTTTGATTTGAAAAGTTTTTCATCCTTAGTTACAACACCTTGTAGCTGCTGGTTAACCACATTGCGAGCATTTTCTTCAAATTTTGATTGGAACTCTTGCTTGTCGTTAATAGTGTATTGGTTCATATACTGCTCTGTAACAGCTTTAATAGTGTTAGATACAATACCTGCAATTTCGGTGCGAGCATTTAAGATAGCGATTTTCTTAGCAGCAGTCATATCCGGGCTTGTACCTATTCCAACTGCGCGGAAAAAGTTAGCATCAGAGCGATATTCCTTTGAAGAGAAAGGAACAGAGATCTCTTTATCCCCTTCGTTTGCAGCCACAGGTTTATTACCGCAAGATGAGAACATAAAAACAAGTGCCAAAGAGGCAACGATTCCAATGAAATGTTTAATTTTCATGATAAAAAGTATTAAGTTTATTAATTAGAGAATTGTGTTCTTTATGCAAATTTACATTTTTTTGTTGAATAACAAGTAAAAAATAAGAGTGCCCCATAATTGTGACACTCTTATATTAAAAATAATTAAGCTTTATCGTTGCTTCCAAGAACATTTACCACTTTATGTTTATAAAGTTCTTTCAGTTTATCTCTGGCAGGCCCTAAGTATTTCCTTGGATCAAACTCTTCAGGGTGCTCAGCGAAAACTTTTCTAATGGCAGCAGTCATAGCAAGACGACCATCGCTGTCAATATTAATTTTACATACGGCAGACTTTGTAGCCTCTCTTAGCTGCTCTTCTGGAATACCGATAGAGTCTTTTAATGCTCCACCATATTTATTAATCTCTGCCACTATATCTTGAGGCACAGATGAAGAACCGTGAAGTACAATAGGGAATCCGGGGATTCTTCTCTCTATCTCTCTAAGGATATCGAGACGAATCTGAGGTTTTTGACCGGGTTTAAACTTAAATGCCCCATGTGAAGTTCCAATAGAGATGGCAAGAGAGTCAACCCCTGTCTTCTTTACGAAATCTTCCACTTCGTCAGGCTGGGTATAGGTATGAGTCTCAGCCTTAACATCATCTTCTACTCCGGCGAGTACTCCGAGCTCACCCTCCACAGAAACATCATATTTATGGGCATACTCTACTACCTGGGCTGTCAACTCCACATTCTTATTATAATCAAAGTGAGAGCCATCTATCATTACTGATGAAAATCCATAATCAATGCATGATTTACAGAGTTCAAGAGAATCACCATGGTCAAGGTGAAGAACTATAGGAATTGGATACCCTAACTCTTTTGCATAAGCTACCGCTCCTTGAGCCATATAGCGAAGAAGAGTTTGATTTGCATATTTACGTGCTCCACTTGATACCTGTAAGATTACCGGAGACTTAGTCTCTACACAAGCTGAAATAATAGCCTGCATCTGCTCCATGTTATTAAAATTAAAAGCAGGAATAGCATATCCCCCTTTTATTGCTTTAGCGAATATCTCTCTCGAATTCACTAAACCTAAATCTTTATACGAAATCATATCTGTTATTTTTAAAATCACACAAATTTAGATAAATTTGCGGAATAATTATAAAAAAACAATGGAACCTTATAATCTCCTCGAAAATAATTGGCAGTTTGTCAGGAATCAAGAGTACCAAATAGCTATTCTGCCTATCGGAGCGACAGAGGCTCATAATTACCACTTACCTTACGGAACAGATACTATTTTGGCTGAAAAGGTAGCTATGGATGCTGCTAAGTACGCATGGGGACGCGGAGTGAAGTCAATTGTTCTCCCCTCTATTGCTTATGGGGTTAACAATGGTCAGATGGATATTAAGTTCTGTATGCATATTAATCCTTCGACACATAAATTAATAATAAAAGATATTCTGACAGTTCTGAATGGTCATGGAATAAAAAAGTTTATTATTCTGAATGGTCATGGTGGGAATGAGCTTAAGTTTATTATAAGGGAACTCTCTCTCGAATTTCCGGAGATATTAATGACAGTGGTAAATTGGTATGCAGCCAAGAGAGATAGGGATTATTTCAATGACCCGGGCGACCATGCGGGAGAGCTTGAAACCTCTTGTATGCAGGCGTACCGTCCTGAGCTTGTGCTCCCTCTTGAAATGGCAGGGGGTGGTGAAGCCCACGATATTAAAATCAAGGGAGTAAAAGAAAAATGGGCTTGGTTCCCAAGAAATTGGAGACTTACCACAGATGATACAGGAGTGGGGTGTCCTTATGGTGCAGACCCACGCAAGGGGAAAAGGTTCCTCGATGATTGTATTGAAGAGGTAGGGAAGTTTATTATTGAGTTTGGAAATATAAAAGAGGAGAAAGACCTTTATGAAGGACGCTAAAAAAGATAAAGTTATTATTTTTTCAGCCCCGTCAGGGTCGGGGAAGAGTACCATTGTGGGGCATCTGCTCCATAAGTACCCATTTCTCGAATTTTCCATCTCCGCCACTTCACGCGCTCCGAGGGGTGAGGAGAAGCATGGAAGGGAATACTATTTTTATACCCCACAGGAGTTTATTGAACTTGTAAAAAAGGGGGCTTTTGTGGAGCACGAAGAGGTCTATGCAGGACAATATTACGGCACTCTGCACTCCGAAGTGGAGAGAATCTGGAAAAAGGGGCATGTCATACTCTTTGATATTGATGTTAAAGGTGGTGTAAATCTTAAAAAACTTTTTGGGGAGAAAGCACTTGCAATTTTTGTAAAAGCACCCTCATTGGAAGCACTAAGGGAGCGACTCATGAAACGCCAAACTGACTCTATAGAGGAGATTGAGAAGAGGATTGCAAAGGCAGAGGAGGAGTCCTCTTATGAAAGATATTTTGATGTCACACTTATAAATAATAACCTCGACGAGGCTTTCTCGGAGGCTGAAAAAATTATTGAAAATTTTATAAAATCTTAATTGTCTATGCTTTGTGCCCTCTTCTTCGGTTCATTTAATCCACTACACTATGGTCATATCGCCATAGCAAAGTATCTTGTGGAGGAGTGTCAGGCAGACCAGGTAAGACTTGTTTTATCACCTCATAACCCATTGAAAAATACTGAAGAGCTTGAAGATGCACATATTAGACTTGCTCATCTCTCTATTGAGGTTGAAAAAATATGCCTTGAATGGGAGAAATTTAGAACTAAAATAGTGGTCTCTTCGGCTGAGTTTTATCTTCCTAAACCACTTTATACCATTAATACATTACGTTATTTTAGAAAAAACGAGCCTAAAAACGATTTTGTTTTGGTGATTGGAGGGGATAATATGGAGATTTTAGAGCAGTGGTATCAGTGGGAGGAGATTATTAAGGAGTTTGAGATTTGGGTCTATCCGCGTGAAGGGTATGACGCAGAGAACCTTTGTAAGAAATATGCCTCTATAGAGGGGAGTCGTAATATCCGCTATCTTGCTGATGCCCCTCTGTTTGATATCTCTTCTACAGAGATAAGATCCGGACTAAAACTTAATCATTATTGATTACATATCCTCGAAAATAGAGGGAGCGACTATCGTAATGCGCTCTTTTCTAACAGGATGCTCAAGAGTGATACTACGGGCATGAAGTGAAATGCCTCCGTCAGGATTTGAACGACGTGCACCATATTTCAAATCACCCTTAATGGGTGCCCCTATTGCAGCCATTTGGCAACGAATCTGATGGTGCCTCCCTGTAAGGAGCTCTATCTCTACCAAAAAGTATTTTTTTGTAGCCCGAAGAAGTTTGTATTTAAGCACTGCCTCCTTTGAACCCGGAACAGAGTGGTCATAGGGGTAGGATTTGTTCTGTTTTTCATTGCGAAGCAGAAAGTGACGAAGCTCCCCTTCGGAGGGATTTGGTGCATTTTCCAGCAGAGCCCAATATTGTTTTACAACTTTTCTTTGTGTTAAATCGAGTTCAGCATCGACCCCTACACCCGAATTTTCTCTGAAAAGGGCATTGAGCCTCTCAAGGGCTTTAGAGGTCTTTGCAAAGAGTGCCACTCCGGTAACAGGACGGTCGAGGCGGTGGGGAACCCCCATAAAAACCCTCCCCGGTTTCTCGT
>CAZXOP010000029.1:0-8883 GCA_964642235.1 uncultured Muribaculaceae bacterium | reverse complement strand
CATTGTCTCACTAAGAGGCTCATCTCCGGTCTTGTCCCCTTGAACGATCTCTCCTGCCTTTTTATTAATGGCTATCAAATGATTATCCTCGTAGAGAATACGAGTTGCAATATCTGTAAACTCCTCTTGGGATAATGCCCTATAGCTATTATTCATCGGGTTAGTATTGTTCACTGTCGTTAGGAAAGTTACTGCTCTTTACGTCACTGATATAGTTACGGAAAGCCTTTAGACACTCTTCGTGCAGATTATGGTAGCGTCTTAGGAAACGGGGAGAAAACTCGGTGGTAAATCCGAGCATATCGTGCATTACAAGCACCTGACCATCAACATGTTTACCTGCTCCAATTCCAATAATAGGGATGTCGAGAGCCTCTGCAACCCTCTTTCCAAGTTCTGCAGGGATCTTTTCGAGAACAATTGCGAAGCACCCTGCCTCTTGGAGCGCAAGTGCATCTTGAAGAAGTTTCTCTGCTTCTGCCTCTTCGCGGGCACGGACTGCATAAGTTCCGAATTTATGAATGGACTGCGGGGTAAGACCAAGGTGCCCCATAACAGGGATACCTGCCGAGAGGATTCTGGCCACAGACTCCAATATTTCACTTCCCCCTTCGAGTTTGACTGCGTCAGCCTCAGACTCTTTCATAATTTTTATTGCATTGCTGACAGCATTTTTGGAGTTGCCCTGATATGTTCCAAATGGCATATCTACGACTATAAGTGGATTCTTGACAGCTCTTACGACACTCTGCGCATGGTAAATCATCTGCTCTATCGTTATAGGGAGAGTGGTTTCATGACCGGCCATAACGTTTGCGGCAGAATCCCCTACGAGAACCACATCTATTCCTGCTTCATCTAATATCTTGGCAGTTGTATAATCATAAGCGGTAAGCATGGAGATTTTCTCTCCGCATCGCTTCATCTCCAATAACCTATGGGTAGTAACAACCCTGTTTTTTCCCTCTGTGGACATTTTGATTTATTTAAATTTTATGCAAAGCAACTAAATAAATTAGACTTTAACAATATGACAGTATGTCAGTTTTTTCTTTTGGCACAATCTTCGCCTTACCTTAAGCAACCCCGCTTATGGGAATAGAAACGAAAACAATACAAAAAATTAAATATTATGGGTAAAATTATTGGAATAGACCTTGGAACCACAAACTCTTGTGTTTCCGTAATGGAAGGCAACGAGCCTACTGTAATAATTAACAGCGAAGGCAAAAGGACGACACCATCCATCGTTGCTTTTGCAGACAATGGTGAAAGAAAAATAGGAGATCCTGCTAAAAGGCAGGCTATTACAAATCCTAAGCGTACTATTTTCTCTATTAAGAGATTTATGGGTGAACCTTTTGAAAGGATGAAAACCGAAATAGGGAGAATCCCCTATAGCGTCGTTAAAGGTGACAACAATACAGTACGTGTCGATATTGATGGAAGACTCTATTCTCCACAGGAAATCTCCGCAATGGTTCTTCAGAAGATGAAAAAGACTGCCGAAGATTATTTGGGACAGGAAGTTACTGAAGCTGTTATCACAGTTCCGGCTTATTTTAGCGACTCACAGAGACAGGCTACTAAAGAGGCGGGCGAAATCGCTGGTCTTAAAGTTAAAAGAATTATAAACGAGCCTACAGCAGCAGCTTTGGCTTACGGGCTTGATAAAAAGCATAAAGATATGAAAGTAGCCGTTTACGACCTTGGTGGTGGTACTTTCGATATCTCGATTATGGAGCTTGGAGATGGTGTTTTCGAAGTTAAATCAACCAATGGTGATACTCACCTTGGGGGAGACGATTTCGACCATGTAATTATCGACTGGTTGGCAGAAGAGTTTATGGCAGAGAACAGCGGACTCGATCTTCGTAAAGACCCTATGGCACTTCAGAGACTCAAAGAGGCTGCTGAAAAAGCTAAAATCGAGCTTTCAAGCCAGACTTCAAGTGAGATTAATCTCCCTTATATTATGCCTGTTGACGGTGTTCCAAAACACTTAGTTAAGACTTTGACTCGTGCTAAGTTCGAGCAACTTGCCGACACTTTAATTCAGAGAACAGTAGAGCCTTGTCGTAAAGCCCTCTCTGATGCAGGTTTCAAACCATCCGATATTGATGAAGTACTTTTGGTTGGTGGTTCCACCAGAATCCCTGCCATTCAGCAGATAGTGGAAAAATTCTTCGGCAAAGCTCCTAATAAAGGGGTAAACCCTGACGAAGTGGTGGCAGTAGGTGCTGCTATCCAGGGAGGAGTTCTCTCGGGTGATGTAAAGGATGTACTTCTTTTGGACGTAACTCCCCTTTCACTCGGTATCGAGACTCTTGGTGGAGTAATGACCAAACTTATTGAGGCTAATACTACCATCCCTACTCGTAAATCAGAAGTATTCTCCACAGCAAGTGATAATCAGCCATCTGTTGAAATCCATGTTCTTCAGGGTGAAAGATCCATGGCTCGCGATAATAAGACCATCGGTCGTTTCCACTTAGACGGGATAACTCCTGCTCCTCGTGGTATTCCTCAAATCGAGGTAACTTTCGACATCGATGCCAATGGTATTCTTAATGTCTCTGCAAAGGATAAAGCTACAGGTAAGGAGCAGAAAATCAGAATTGAGGCCTCTTCAGGACTTAGTGATGATGAGATAAAGAAGATGCGTGATGAGGCTAAAGCCAATGAGGCTGCCGACAAAGCTGAGAAAGAGAGAATTGATAAGATAAATGGTGCTGACGCAATGATTTTCCAGAGTGAGAAGAACTTGAAAGAGTATGGAGACAAGATCCCTTCAGACAAGAGAGGTGCTATCGAAACTGCTCTAAATGCTCTAAAAGAGGCTCACAAGTCGGCAGACATTAACTCTATCGACAAGGCTACCGAGAACCTTAACAACGCATGGCATGCTGCCTCTGAAGATATGGCAAAAGCAGCCCAGGGAGGTGCATCAGCACCGGGTCCCGACCCCACAAGTCATGCAAGCGGCTCCGGCAGCAGCGGCCAAGATGGCGAAGTCACCGATGTAGATTTTGAAGAAGTGAAGTAATTTAACATTATAAACAATTACAAACAATCAGTAAATAGCGGTAAGACAATGTCTTATCGCTATTTTTTATTTTTAAAAAATATCAATATTAGTGCTTTTTTATCGATTTTTGTATTACATTTGTACCATATTTGTACCGCGCCTTAATCGGATGCAATGTGCGCCTTATCATGTCTTATTATGTCTTAAATGGTCTTATTACAGGTATAAATGAGCGATAACACTAAATACGGATATGGGAGTTAGTAAACTGAAAATACCAAAGATTTGCGAGTATTGCGGCAAGCCGTTTGAAGCAAAAACAGTCGTTACCCGCTTTTGCAGTCCGAATTGCACCAACCAGTCGGGGAAAGAAAGACGACGGAAAGCACAAGAAGAAGAGCGAAAACAAACCCTTTTAGAGCAATCCGCTCAAAAAATTGCGGAAATGCAGACACGTCCATATATCTCGGTAAAAGAAGCAACCATCATTTTCGGTATCTCAAAAGACACCATTCATCGTCTTATCAAAGCCGGAAAAATTCCCGCTCACAACTTCGGACAAAGATTAACAAGAGTGAGCCGAAAACATTTAGAAGCCATTTTTACGGCCGTGGAGTTACCGAAAGAGCCGAAAGACAAGCCAGTAAAATTGCAATATAATATCAAGGAATGCTACACCATCAACGAAGTTTCCGAAAAATTTGGGGTATCGCCAAGCACTGTCAGCAAAGTTATCAGACGAAACAGTATTCCAAAACGGCAAGTGGGGAAATATGTGTATATTCCCAAAGAACTGATTGACAGCGTATTTTCAAAACGATAAAAGCATCGAAAAATGAAAAGATTATCTCATCCAAAGGCAACCGTCAGGCTTCGGAAAGCGGAAGACCGCAAAGAATGGTATATCTACATCGAAAGTTATCCCGTTTTCGTACCCGGAAAGGAAATGCCACAGCGTGTAAGAGAATATCTCAACCGCAGCGTTACAACCGTAGATTGGGACAAGAAAAGAATTGCGCGGACAACGGATGACGGCGAAAAAACTTATAAACCCAAACGCGATGATAACGGCCTAATTATCTGCAAAAGTGAAATTGACCAAGAAACAATGCTTTATGCCGACAGCGTTAGGAAGCTCAGGCAAAAAGAATTCGACAACGCCGATTTATACAGCGATACCGAAAGTGCACAAGCTGAACAACAAGAGCGAATGCAACAAAACTTTATCGAATATTTCAGAAAAGCAGCCGTCAAACGCCACGCCAACAGTTCGCAGTCCATTCAAATCAACTGGAAGCGAGCTATCGTTTTCTTAAAACAATTTGCGGGCGACACACTTCTCTTTTCGCAGATTGACAACCGATTTGCCGAAGAATATAAACGCTATCTGCTGACCGCGCCTTGTGGTGGAAATAGAAAAGGAACAATTTCTCAAAACACCGCTTCAACCTATTTCGCCATATTCAAAGCAGCGCTTAAACAAGCTTTTGTAGATGGATATTTCACATCGGATTTATCGGCAAGAATAAAAGGCATTCAGGAACAGGAAACTCGTCGCGAATACCTGACGGCGGACGAACTCAACAAACTCGCCGCCACGCCTTGCGAACGAGATGTTCTTAAACGCGCCGCACTGTTTTCGGCTTTAACCGGACTTCGCCACAGCGATATTCAAAAACTGAAATGGCAGGAAATTCAGCAAGATGGAGAAAATTATCGTCTAAACTTCACTCAGCAAAAAACGAAAGGCGTGGAATATATGCCAATTTCGAAACAAGCCTACGAACTTTGCGGAGAAGAAGGCAATCCCGATGACTTCGTTTTTGAAGACCTCCCCGACCCCGCTTGGATTTCCAAACCACTTGAACGATGGATTAAAGCTGCAGGCATCAATCGGCGAATTACATTTCATTCATTTAGACACACTTACGCCACCCTACAACTTGCCCAAGGAACGGATATTTACACCGTAAGCAAAATGTTGGGACACACCAACGTGAAAACCACGCAGATTTACGCTAAAGTTGTGGACGAGAAGAAGCTCAAAGCAGCCGAAGCGATTCAACTGAAATCATTAACCAACACAAAATCAGAGCAAAAATGAACCCGAAATATTTTGAACATATCGTTGTTTACCTATCCGTTTTGGTGGTTTGCGTGCTGATTGGCGCGCTTGCAAGAATGATTGCCGTAGGTGCCGACGTGGATGAATTTACCGCGAATATCGTATTTTGGTCGGTTACGGCATTGGGCGTGATTGTGTATGCCGCGCTTGCAATTTTTATTGAAGGGCTTTTCGCAGCGACGCTCCGTAAGTTTTTTCCTAAAAAAGAAACTCCAAAAACCACAGAGTCAATGCCGATTTTCGCAGAAAGCTTGGATGAAATTCGTACTGAACAACAGCAACTTATCGACAACAAAAAACGCGCGAAACGTGATTCCGTCGTTGAATATACCCGAAAAGAATTTGCGCCGTACGTTACGGATGAAGATTTGGTGTTACTTTGTCGCTACGTGGAATTGTACGCCGACCAACTTCCGCTATCGGATATTCAGCCCATCAAAGTCAAAACTCTAACGACCTTAGACCTTTACCATTTCGGCTGGAATATCTGGAAATACCTGAACGTGAGCAAACAAGACGATATTGCTCTTTTCCTGAAACTCGTTTTTGCGGATAACTTAAAAGATGTGGAGCCGGACAGCATCAAAAGTCATTTGAAAGATGAGCCGAAGAAGGGGAGGATTTTGGTGTGGGAGAGGTGAAAAACGGGGAATAACATTTCGCGATATAGTAGCCGATCTCGAAACTTTCACCTATCAAGTTACAGCTACTTTTGACACGAGCTGTGTTACTAAAATACGCACCGCACCAGCAATTAACTATATCGCGTGTTGGCAACTAGCCGTTTCTATCATTCGTTATTTAGTTTTTCTTTTCGTTTAATCCATTGAGAAGAAATTTGGTTGTTAAGCTTTTTAAAGATAGCACTATCAAGGTTCGTTGTAGCCCATGATTTTATATTGTAATAATCTAAAATAGGTTTCAACAATTTGGCGTTTTCTTTAACTTCAACATTCTTGCTACCAATATTGGTTAACTCTATTTTAAAACATTCATTAACACCTTTTACTCCAGTATGGTAAACTATTAGAATAAAGAATTGAGACAACATAATCAGCGGAATGCTAATTTCAAAAAGCAATCTTACAATATCACTACCTCCTATCGAAAAAATTGAAATCAAAAAAGGAATTGATAATAAGAGCATTTTCTTTGCGTATTTAAACAACATTTTTCTCAGGATATGTTCTGTATGAAAACTACTTTCATACGTATTTATAGCTAATTTCTTCATTCCGTGGGAAATTTCATCATTATTATAGTATCCCTCAGAGTTGCAATCCGAATAACATGTTCCAAAAGAATTATCAATCAAATCACCACGCTTTATTTTTTCCGCCGAATAAAATAAATATTTTGCAATACTTGAAAGTCCAATATATCCAATCATTGAAACATAACTTAGCACTTTTACTAAATGAAGAATTGTTTCTGAACTAATTTTAAATTGAATTAGTGGTTCAATTTTCGGAACTATCCAGAGGTAAATGATTGCAAACGCAGAAAATAATAGGCAATAAAAAGCGAACTTTTCAAATTCACTCACAGTAGTGTAATCGCTATCAAATGGCACTATTCTATTCATCTTTATCTTCTTTAATTGTATTTGGTGTATGGTGCGATTCGGGCCCAAACCACTTTCCTGTTTGCAACCATGCTTCGTAAAAATATAACCAAGCTATCGTCCAAGACATTATTTCCTTTGCGATAAGTTTTTGAGAATCCCATTTAAAGTCTTCAGAATGGTACAAGCAGAGACTTTCTGTATTTTTATAAAAATGTGGTGGATTTTCAACAAGTTTAGGTTCAATCACATGAACTTTTGGTAACAACGTCCCTCTATATTCCACACTAACTCTATAAACCGGCAATTCTGGCTTAATCAATAAATCACCTACAAATGTTACTCTATCATTAGACAAATGCTTTACCTTAAATTGTGGGTATTTTGACTTCATAGCCCCAATTTGAGCTGACACATTTGGCTTCTTTTTATTAAAGAATTTCATCCCCATAAAAACCTTTAGATGCTGACAAACTGCTTCCAAATGAGGTGGAAATTCCTACAGTACTAGAATATTTCAGAGTGCCTTCCGTCAATGATTTTGAAATATTTTTTGCTTCGTCTTCATCTACTATTGGGAATTCCTTACCAAAGACCTCTTTCCATATTTTTTTTGCTTCAACCTCGTTATTGTCTGAATAAAATTTATATGCTTCGTTCAATTTGTCTTTTACTTTTTTTGCTTTTTTTAAAGACACTTCATATTCATAATTGGATTTAAATTTACTTGAAAGCATATTGGATTCAACATTATTGAACCATTTTCTTATACCTTCCTCAAAATTTGTAAAGTTGTTAGCTTTGAAAATATTTATTGCAATTTCCTCAATATGGTAAGAAGGGATTGTTTTGGTATTAAAATCTCGATTCCAATATTTAACTACTCTGATTATTTGTTTTAGTTTATAATCTCTTAATCTGTGAGTATCATCAAGATCTTTAGTCAACATCTTTGGATATGAAGTAGTCCATGATTTTAAATCATAATTAGGAATATAGTAACCTCCTCCTAAAATCTCAAAACTTGGCAAAACGTCAAAATCTTTGTCGCTTAAATGAATCGTGACACAAGGTCTATCTTGTTTTACTTTATCTTTATAATCATTTTGCTTATTTAGAAAGTTTTTAATTTTGGTCAATACACTTTGAGGATTTGGTTTATTACCGTATTCATCTTTCCACTTCTCAAAATCCAAAACAGCAAATAAATCAACATCGTTCAATGGTCGAATTATTGTATCTCTTTCCCATGAACCATTTGTGAAACATTCATTAACATATAGATTACTTTCCTCTTCTTTCAAATGACTTTCTAAATTTGATAATGAATTTGTTATACTTTCTTCTTGTCTGTCTGTTATCGAAACATTATCGACAAGTTTTTTTATTGATTCAAGTAGAGTCATATTATTCGGTTTTAAATTTTACAATCAATCTGATAGGTTGCAGAGTCCTTTCTTCGGCTTATTGACATATCATAAATAGCCCCAACAAGTTGCATCTCCTTGACTATCATGGCACATATTACGCAAACAAATCACGTTTTGCAAATATACAAAATCCCCCTCAACCACCTACTACCCAACCAACAAATTCTATCAACAACCAAGAAATCCCACCATCCTCAGTGTTTTTCACGGTGTTTTCCGTAGTGTCTTGAATCACAGCGAAATCACTTATTTCATTTGCGCCGTAATCATTAAAAACGATCATTATGGAAACAAATGAAATCTCTTTTGAAAATCTGCCCAAAGCAGTAGCGCACTTACTGAGCGAAGTGGCTGAAATTAAATTATTGGTTGAGAAATCGCGACCATCCGCCCCAACATCCAAACACATTCCCATCGGCATTGATGAGGCGTGCGCCATTATCGCCAAAGCCAAACCTACGGTTTACGCGTTGGTGCGAAAAAGGTTAATTCCGTGCTACAAAAACGGCAAAAAACTCTACTTTTTTGAAGACGAATTACTGGCGTGGATTGAGAGCGGACGCAAGAAAACCGTGACGGAAATCAACCAACAGGCGAAAGAGTTTGTGGCAGGAAAACGAGCTGTAAACACCCACATTTGAAAACGAATTGAGCGATGAACCTCTTCGACTTGATTAACAACTATTGGCGCGAGGACGAACAGCAAAATTTCAGAGGGAACGAAACCCGATAGTAG
>CAZXOP010000028.1:0-18960 GCA_964642235.1 uncultured Muribaculaceae bacterium | reverse complement strand
TCTTGTGCTTTGTCTCCCTATAATGTTTTCAGAGTTCGTTATAGGGCGTAGAAGTCAGGCAAATGTTTTCGGAGCATTTAAAGTGTTAGCCCCTAAATCTAAATGGGGAGTGGTAGGTATAATTGCTGTGCTTGCCTCTTTCTCTATTCTTTCGTTTTATTGTGTTGTAGGGGGGTGGACGATCGATTATATAGTCAAAGCCATTACTTTTAAAATAACATCAGCGTCAGAGATGGAGATATCGCAGATGTTTCCTCAAGTGGCGTCTGCTACTTGGTCTCCAGTAATTTATCTCTTTATATTTTTGGGACTTACGGGGTTAATTGTGGTTGCAGGTATTCAGAAAGGGATTGAGAGATATACCAAGATTATGATGCCGCTCCTATTCGTAATGATAGTAATTATAGCAGTTAGATCTCTTACTCTCCCCGGAGCATCAGAAGGGTTAAAGTTTCTTTTTAAGCCCGACTTTTCGAAAGTAACTTCGCAGACATTTCTTGACGCCCTCGGACAGGCATTCTTCTCATTAAGCCTTGGGTGTGGAACGATAATGACTTATGCCTCTTATGTTAAAAAGAATGAAAATATAATAAAGACATCATCTCTGACTGCTGTTTTTGATACACTCTTTGCCATTATAGCGGGAACAGCCATTATGCCGGCTGTGTTTGCTTTTGGTATCTCTCCAAGTCAGGGACCGGGGCTTGTATTTGTAACCCTACCTCATATTTTTTCACAGATGACAGGTGGTGGTATAATCGCCATATTGTTCTTTATAACCCTTTTTATCGCTGCCATAACCTCCTCCATCTCCCTTCTTGAAGTCATAGTGGCCTATATGAAGGAGGAGTTTAATATTAGCAGGAAGTGGTCGGTTACGATCTCCTTCATTTTAATACTGATTACCGGCTCTCTCTGCTCATTGTCTCAGGGGGTTTTAGCTGATTTCAAAATATTCGGTCTAACATTTTTCGATATTTTCGATAAACTTTCAGCCAATATCCTTATGCCTTTAGGAGGATTACTTGTGGTTATCTTTATCGGATGGAGACTCGGAAAGAGTGCATTTAAAGCTGAGATTACGAATGAAGGAGCCCTTACAGTAAAAGGGTGGCTATTCGAAGTAATCTACTTTATAATAAAATTTATTGCCCCGGTAATAATATCGGTAATAATGTTAACAGGGCTGTTTTAACGCCCTAGGAGGTAAGCCCAGATAGGTCTATTTTATAATAAGTAGGGGCGGCTTCTCCTTTCTGTATGAACATGACCATATAAATGGGTGCATAAAGGATCCCTCCCTCTTTTTTAAAGTTTTCAGTGCTTAGTACGAGGGCTTTAGAGAGATCATAATCTCTGCAATCCATTATATTTGAAAGAGCGCGATGTCGCTCATAATCTTTCCCTGATTTTATCTCAACAGGGAGTACGCTCCCATTTATCTCTATTATAAAATCGAGCTCTCCTCTTTTTTTGTTATTATAATAATAAAGGTCAAAACCATGTGCCAATAGCTCTTGCGCTACCGCATTTTCATAAATAGATCCGTGATTTATACTTTTGTCGCCACTTATTATGCGTAACTGAATACCCTCAGCATATTGGCTTGCTAACAATCCTATGTCATTTAGGAAAAGCTTAAATAAATTTCTTGAGCGCGATAAAAGTAGGGGAACTTTGGGCTCCTCCACATTATAAACAGGTATTGCTACCCCTGCATTTTTTAGCCAAATAAAACTATTTTCATAACGACTAAACTTTGCATTTTCATTTAAGTTTTTTAAAATAAACCGTTTGTTCTTTGCGTTCAACTCCGGTGGAATCAGATCGAAAATTTCTTCAATATATAATTTATTATCAGGGTCATACTGTGCAATATCCCTCTTATATAATCTAATAATATCCTGTTGGACAGCCATTACCTCATTGAGATTATTGGTTTTTAAATATTCATTGACCGCAGCAGGCATCCCTCCCACAATAAGATATAATCGAAACAGCTCCGTTAATTTGTTATGAATAAAGTCGTCAACGGGGGTAATATTCTCCCATGCAGAACGAAGGGATGTAATAACATCTTCATTAATACCAATACAAGTGATAAACTCTTCAAAATCAAGTGGAAACATCTCTTTTATACCCATATATCCCACAGGTTCAGAGCGAAGATCCTTTAACTCAACACCTAATAATGACCCACTTAATATATAACGATAACTCCCCTCATC
The DNA here is from genome assembly GCA_964642235.1 of uncultured Muribaculaceae bacterium. Taxonomy (GTDB): domain Bacteria; phylum Bacteroidota; class Bacteroidia; order Bacteroidales; family UBA932; genus CAYSND01. The sequence continues at coordinate 16,732 of CAZXOP010000028.1, read as the reverse complement.
CACTAAAAATTTCATATAGGTAACAATATTTGGACAGAGTTGTACCTCATCGAAAAAAATAAGGGTTTTTCCCTTTACCAATGGCTTTGGAGTAAAAGCAGAGAGGCGGAGTAACAAGTCGCTGCTGCTTGTAACATTCGTAAATAGATTTACGGCTTCCGGAGACTCAATAAAATTAATCTCAATAAAGCTTTTGAATGATTTGCCAAACTCGCGAATGGAAAAAGTCTTTCCTATCTGACGGGCACCGGTTATCATAAGTGCCTTATTTGTATGCTCATAGTAATGCTTTATATAAGCATCAATTTTTCTTTTTAACATATTATTTCCATTTTTCCAATGCAAATATATAGATTATTTCCACTTTTCCAATGAAAAAATCATATTTATTTCCACTTTTCCAAGAAATATTAACTATTTATTGCTTTGACGGGGTCGAGGTTGGCGGCGTTATAGGCAGGGATTAGTCCCGATACAAGACCGATAATGGCAGCGATTACAAGACCTTTAATGGCATTCCCAAATGTTAAGACGAGAGGGAAAGTCTCATTGTTTTGTAAAAAGAGAGATGGAATCCAGACAAGTAAAACTCCAAGCACCCCTCCGGCTATCGAGAGAACCGCAGCTTCTACCAGGAACTGCGTCAAAATAACATATTTCTTGGCTCCAAGTGCCTTTTGAATCCCTATCTGATTTGTTCGCTCTTTAACGGAGACAAACATTATATTGGCTATTCCAAACCCCCCGATAAGGAGAGAGAATCCCCCTATAACCCATCCTACTATATTTACAACCTTTAGAATTTCACTTACAATATTAGTTAGAAAGGTTATTTCGTTAACTGCAAAGTTGTCTTTCTGAGCAGGTTTTAATCTTCTATGGGAGCGAAGAAGTTGTTTCGTCTCGAAAAGAAACTCCTCTTTATCGATTTTATCTTTTGGGGACATTGCTATCATCCCCCCGCTACGGCTGACATTATACATGGTCTTGCCAAAATTTAGTGGCACCATTACAGCATTGTCTGTATCGAAAATCTGCACCATGCTCTTCCCCTGTTTTTTAATTACCCCGATAACATTGGCAGTTTTGCCCCCTACTTTCATCGTCTTACCCACAGCATTTCCTTCGGGGAAGAGGACTTCAGCTACATTGTATCCGATTACAACGACATTGGCAGCACCACGCCCCTCCATTATTGAAAAATCCCTTCCAAACTCTATTTCATAATTTATTACTTTATTAATATTAGGAGAGACTGCTATTACATAGCCATTATTAAAATAGTTTCTGTCTCTCTTAAATATTTTGTAAAAAGAAGAGAAATAGGTCACCTCTTCAGCTGTTTTAGAAAAACTTTTTATATAGTTATATTCATCTTCGGTAACGGGTGGTCTTTTACGATACTCCCACCATTTATACTCCCCCCCTTGGTCAGGACCCCAGGGCCATTGCTGAAGATAAATAACATCTCCACCAAAGGCGTTAAACCCCTGTTTTATATTGTTTTGGAGAGCGTTAACGGCTGTAAAGACAGCCACTATCGAGAAGATCCCGATACTAACTCCGAAGAGCGATAAAAAAGTTCTGAATTTGTCTGTTTTAAGTGATGAAAAAGCGAAAATAACACTCTCCCCCATCAACTTAAACACCACTTTTGCGTCAGTAATAAATCGTTTCATCATTAAATCGTTTATAATCCTATTTTTTTCTTCAAATCTCTAATTAAATCAAAAGTATCCAAAGGTGACATTTGATTTAGGTCTATCTCTTTAAGGGTATTTCTAATCTCTGCCAATAGGGGATCTTCAAACTGAAAAAGAGAGAGTTGTATCGGCTCGGGATGGGAGGTGGTATGATGGGACTTCTTACCTGGGAATCCTCTTTTGTGACCATCTCGTGGCTGCTCGGAGTTCTCCTCAAGTTTTTTAAGTACTTTTTCGGCAGAGTGAACCACTTCGCGAGGCATCCCTGCAAGTTTAGCAACATGAATCCCGAAACTATGAGCCACTCCCCCCTCACAGAGAAGGCGTAAAAAGAGAATTTTTCCCTCAATCTCTTTTACTGAAATATGGAAATTTTTCACACGCGGGAAGAGCTCTTGAAGCTCATTGAGTTCATGATAATGGGTGGCAAATAGAGTTTTAGATCCATCTCCTCTCTGATGAAGATACTCTACGATAGCCCAGGCGATAGACATTCCATCGTAGGTACTAGTTCCGCGCCCTATCTCATCCAAAAGGAGTAGTGAACGTGGAGAGAGGTTATGCAGAATGGTAGCAGTCTCTAACATCTCTACCATAAAAGTAGATTCCCCTCTCGAAATATTATCGGAAGCCCCTACTCGTGTAAAGATTTTATCGGCATATCCGATCTGTGCGGCAGATGCCGGGACGAAAGAGCCTATTTGAGCCATTAGTACTATAAGAGCAGTCTGTCTCAGCAAAGCAGATTTACCCGACATATTAGGACCTGTCAAGATGATTATCTGTTGAGAGTCGCTGTCGAGTAAGAGGTCATTGGCGATATATCTCTCCCCCTCGGGCATATTTCTTTCGATGACAGGGTGCCTCCCCTGCTTAATTTCAATCCTTCTGCTATCGTTCATCTCCGGACGACAATAATCAAACTCCTCTGCACAAAGAGCAAAAGAGAGGAGGCAGTCAAGCTTGGCAATAATACGGGAGTTCTTCTGGATGGTCGGGATATTTTCCTGAATGTCAAGTATTAACTTAGAAAAGATACTCTGTTCCAATGAAACAATTTTCTCTTCTGCTCCGAAAATCTTCTCCTCATACTCTTTCAGTTCCTGGGTAATATACCTCTCCGCACTAACAAGCGTCTGTTTTCTAATCCACTCAGGGGGAACTTTATCCTTGTGGGTATTGCGTACCTCTAAGTAGTAACCAAAAACATTGTTATAACTTATTTTTAATGAGGAGATTCCGGTTCTTTGAGTCTCCCTTTCCTGAATTTCGAGCAAAATTTTCTTCCCGTTATGAACAATATTCCTCAACTCGTCCAAGTCACTATTTACCCCCGCTGCTATCACGTCCCCTTTTCCTATTTGAGCCGCAGGCTCATTTGAGAGAGTCCCTGCAAGTCTCCTTCGAAGTTCAATACAATCATCAAGACCATCTACAAGTTCTATCAGAGCTTTGCGTTTAGGAGAGTGCGAAGCTGCTTCGTGGGCACTCTTTTTAATGGGAAGCACCAGATCTAACCCCCTGCGGAGTTGGAGAGCCTCTCGTGGGGTTATTCTCCCTGCTGCTGCACGTGAAACAATCCTTTCAAGATCCCCAAGTGCGGAGATTTTTTCGCAGAGGGATTTCATTGTATCCCTGTCTGAAAGGAGGGTTTCCACGACATCGTGGCGTGAAGCTATCTCCGAAAGTTTTTTAGAAGGCATTGTTATCCAAGCCCTAAGCAGCCTTCCCCCCATTGCGCAGGAGCATTTATCTATTACATCCAAAAGTGAGGTGCCATCCGGGGAGACAGGTGATGTAATCTCAAGATTTCTTATTGTAAAACGGTCAAGCCAGACAAACTCCCCTTCGTCTATCCTCGAAATGGAGCAGATATGGCTCAAACCACGAGTTGGATGGAGTTCAGAACGTGCCTGCTGATTGTTTTCAAGGTAAAACAATGCCGCACCTGCGGCAGTAAGTCCGAGGGTGAGTCTCTCCACACCGAACCCTTTGAGGGAGGTAAGACCAAAGTGCTTCAGGAGTTTTTGGTATGAGGATTCAAAGACAAAAGCCCACTCTTCCATGGAAGAGAGGTAGTACTTAAAATCTGAAAAACGCTCCCTAAAACCCTTCTCAAACCCTTTCTGCACTAGAATCTCCTTTGGGGAGAAACTTGAAAGAAGCATCTCGATATATTCGAGAGTCCCCTCGGAGATGCGAAAGTCCCCGGTGGAGATATCGAGAAACGCTACCCCTGCGCGCTCTTTTTCGAAGAAGAGCGAAGCTAAATAATTGTTCTCTTTCTGGGGAAGAAGTTGCTCATTATATGCCACTCCGGGGGTAACGAGCTCCGTAACACCTCTTTTGACTATCTTCTTGGCGAGTTTAGGGTCTTCAAGCTGGTCACAGACGGCCACTTTATGTCCCGCTCTGACCAGTTTTGGGAGATATGTGTCGATAGAGTGATGGGGAAACCCTGCCATTTCAACAGAGGCGGCTGCTCCATTTGCCCTTTTGGTAAGAACTATTCCGAGAATTTTACTCGCAGTAACAGCATCTTCTCCGTAAGTTTCATAAAAATCCCCCACTCTAAATAGCAAAATCGCTTCGGGGTATTCTGCTTTTACCGCGAAGTATTGCTTCATAAGAGGCGTTTCTACTATTTTCTTTCCTGCAATCATTCATACAAAAGTAGCGAAAATTCGTTAAAATATTATCTTTGTATCTTTGTTTTCTAAAACTCCTTAAAAATATGTCAAATACATCTTTACGAAGGGTGATACTAGCGTCAGTTGCGCTATCCCTTCTATTTTTAGCCTCTTGTTCCACCCCGGAGCAAAATGCAGACAGGGCCATGTCTAAAATCGTAGAAAAAAACGATGTTATCGGAGTAGCCGCTGTGGTTGTAAAAAACAATGAAATAATCTATAATAAATCTTTTGGGGTGAAATCGCTCGAAGATAGTACCCTCCTCTCCGAAACCGATATTTTCAGGATAGCCTCCATCTCTAAGTCCTTCACTGCCACGGCACTTATGCAGCTTGTGGAGCAGGGTAAAATCTCTTTGGATGACGATGTGAGTGACCTCATTGGATTCAGTGTTAGAAGCCCCTATTTCCCGGATAAGGTTATTACTCTAAAGATGATTCTCTCCCATACCTCAAGCCTTAGTGATGCGGAAGGGTACTTTACTTTAGATCATATTAACCCTGCCGTTTCAGGGGATTGCAAAGGGTCATTTAATGAATGGGAGCCGGGGAGCGACTATCAATATTGTAATCTTGGGTTTAATCTTGCCGGAGCAATTCTTGAAAAGGTGACAGGAGTCCGTTTTGATGAGTATGTAAAAAAGAATGTTATTGAGAAGCTCGGTCTTTATGGGGGACATAATGTGGATTCATTAGATGCTGCCCGCTTCGTTCCACTTTATGAGTATGAAGATTCACTTAAGAAATTTGTCCGTGCGGAAAATGCTTATAAAAGTCGTTCGGAAGAGATGAAAACATATATTATGGGGTATAGCACACCTATTTTTTCTCCCACAGGGGGAGTTAAAATCTCTGCCACAGACTTGGCTAAATATATGATGATGCATATTAACTATGGTGAATATAACGGAGTCCGTATTATCTCAGAGGAGAGTTCTAAGCTTATGCAATCCGAAGTTTGGAGAGGAGAAAAAGATATTTATGGGAAAGGGTATGGGCTTGCTATCCGTACATTTTCTGATTGGATCCCAAATACTTTTGCCAAAGGGCATACAGGTTCGGCTTACGGACTCTATAGTGTAATGATTTTTCATCCTCAACAGAAATGGGGTATAGTCGTTATGACCAACGGATGCAATCCTGAATATATAGATGATGAAAATATGTTCCTTCGCTCTTCAGTTAGAGTTCTATATAAGGCTCTTATTAAGTGAGGCGCGTTCTAATCATAACCTATTATTGGTCACCAACAGGTGGATCAGGAGTTCAGAGATGGGTTAAATTCTCTAAATACCTCTCTCGAATGGGGTGGCAGCCTGTTATTTACACTCCATCTAACCCTGAACAGATTTCTATAGACTCTTCGTTAGAGAGAGATATTCCTGAAATAGCCGAAATCATTAAACGTCCCATTAGGGAGCCATACTCCATTTACAAAAAATTAGTTGGAAAAAAGGGGTCATCCGGTGCCGGAGCCATTAATCCAATAAACGACTCTAAAGATAAAAATTGGAAAGAGAAACTCTCTCTTTGGATTAGAGCAAACTTTTTCGTCCCTGATCCTCGTGCCTCTTGGGTAAAACCATCAATCAAGTTTTTGACGAAGTATCTTAAAGAGCACCCTGTGGATATTATAGTAACTACAGGACCTCCTCACTCTATGCACCTTATTGGTAAGGGGGTTAGGGAGGCAACAGGGATTCCTTGGATTGCAGACTTTCGTGATCCATGGACTAAGATTTTTTACTTTAAGTATCTTCCTATGATAGGCCGGGTAGCTAAGAAGCAAGCTCTTTTAGAGAGGTCAGTACTTGATGAAGCAGATATGGTGGTAACTGTTACTGATTATATAATGAGAGAGTTACAGGAGCTTGTATCGCCCGGAACATCATTAGATAAGTTTTATAATATTCCAAATGGTTTCGACGAGGAGGATTTTCCTGATACTAAAGTGGAGATTGATAAGAAGTTTTGTATAACGCACACCGGGCTCCTTACCTCTTCAGGGAACCCATTAAAACTCTGGTATCTGCTTGGAGAAAAATGTAAAAAAGAGGCTTCGTTTAAGAAAGATTTAGTTATAAGACTAATAGGAAGGACAGATAAAGAGGTTTTGGATGCCATATTAGAAAATGGACTTAGCGAGAATTTAGAAAATATCGGATACCTCCCACATAACGAAATCTCTATCTGGCAAAGGAGGTCTCAAGTGCTTCTTCTCCCTTTAAGGCGAGAGCCTGAGGCAGAAGCAATACTTACGGGTAAGTTTTTTGAATACCTTGCCTCTTGCAGACCGATTATGGCTTTCTGCACCCCTACCGGGGAGTTAGCCCGAATGATTAAAAAGACAGGATCAGGGTTCTCTTTTGACTGGGAGGAGGAAGAGTCCCTTTCTAAGGCTATTGATGATCTCTATAACTCCTATTTGGAAGGGTATGTGGGGATAAAATCTGTAAAAGGAGAAGTGGCAATATCCCACTATTCTCGTCGTCACCTTACATCAGAAATGATAACTCTTTTCGAAAAGTTATAGACTCTCTTTTGGGAAAATGAGATGGAAAGAGGAGCCTAAACCGAGTTCGCTTGTTACAAATATCTCCCCCTTGTGTAAATCAACCATCTCTTTTACAAGCATAAGCCCTAACCCGGTCCCTTTCTCATTTGCTGTCCCCATAGTTGAGGAGCTAAATTTAATAGAGAAGAGTCTCTCAATAGCATCTTTTCTAATACCTATGCCGTCATCTTCCACGATAATCTCTATACCCTTAGCATTTGGTCGGCAATAAACTCTTACGAAACCATTAGGATTAGAGTATTTTATGGCATTTGAAACAAGATTACGAATTATAAGATTAATCATATCTTTATCGACATAGATGTAACTTTCGGGAGGAACCTCATTAAATAGAGAGATTTTTTTAGTTTTTGAGTTGGCTTCTAATGTTTGGAAAACAGTGCTTACAATAGATTGAAAATCAATTATTTGTCTCTTAAAGGGCATCCTGTGTATCTGTATTAAAGACCAGTTTAACAGGTTTTCCAGAAGGTTATAAGTACTCTTAATAATATTATAAAGATTCTCTGAATACTCTACAATATCCTCTTTAGAAAGAGTGTGAGCATCATTTTTAAGCACTTCCGAATACCCTATTAACCCGACAAAAGGAGATCTTAAATCGTGAGCAATTATGGAGAAGAACCTATCTTTAGAGTTGTTTATCTCCTGTAATTGTTCATTCGCTTTCTCAAGGTTTTCAGTCCTCTCCCTTACCTTCTCCTCTAACATGGACTGAGTGTTTCTTAACTCCATCTCAGTCTCTTTTAGCGAAGCGGTCCTCTCCTCAACTTTCTTTTCAAGGGTTTTAAGGTATATTCTACTAATATACCATTGATAGAACAAGTAAAAGGCAAACAATATAAATAATATAGAGAGAATAATAAACCACCACTTGTTATAGATAGGAGAGTCAATAGTAATAGTGGCAGACGAATATACTTTACTCCAATCACCGGAAATATTCTTTGCAGAGACATGAAATATATATTTACCCGGGGAGAGATTAGTATATCTTATTTTATCAATATGCTGTTGGCTTATCTCCATCCACTCCTCATCTACCCCTTCCAATTTTATTCTATACCTCAGGAACGCCTCATTATAAAAAGATAACGCCCTGAAATTAAACAACAAAGACTTGGTGCCTCTTTTTATGGTGCTCTCTTTTGAGAGGGGGTATTTATTTCCATCGGGGTCCTCAGCATCCACTAAATGGACCTCTGGGATTGGAACCTCTCTCTCAGTAAAATCGGCTCTAAGACAGGAGAGCCCGGAGTTGGTCCCGACCCAAATATTTCCAAAAGAATCTTCTAAAAGAGCAGAACGGTTCGTTTCAAGACCGGAGAGTCCGTTTGCTTTAACATAAGATTTCTTCTTATTTCCATCCCATTTAACTACTCCATTATCGGTTCCAAACCAGTAGTTATTATGTTTATCTATAATCATAGAATAGACATAGTTATCAATAACTAACTTATCATACCTCTCCAAAGAGTTGTTCTTAATTCTATATAATCCATCTTTGCCCCCAACAAGAATCTCCCCTGAAGGAGCTTTATGAATACAATATACATCATTGGCATTAATATTATTATTTATAGAGATTTTTAATGGCTTACCATCTTTAAGAGTAATAATGCCTGAGGGGGAGGTAAAATAGGGAACGTTTTCAATTATAAAGACCTCTCTATAAAACGTTGTAATTAACCCCAGATTTGTAGGGTTGTGAAAATCTCCATTTTTTATAGTAAAAACACCGCTATCAGATGTTATCCATAATAGACCATCATCATCTACGTTAATGGAGCAGATGTTCATATTAAATAAATTATGGAACCAAGTTATGTGGCCGGAGAGGTCAAGCTTACCAACTCCATGATTTGAAGATGCAAACCAAATGGTACCATTTTTATCTCTACAAAACTTCATAACTCTTAAATTTCCACGCACGGTGTTACCCATGTTGTCAAATTTAATACTCTTTATAGAGTCTTTACTAAAAAAAGTAATTCCATTATTGTGACCTAATAGTAGTTTTCCGGGGGCGTATTCGAAAATGGCGGAAACTTCATTTTCGAGAAGTCCGTTGCTTGTATTATAAGAGAAAATATTAATATTATTCAGCTTATCTATACCCCTTTTCCATGTTCTCCACAAGTTTCCCTCCCTGTCGATAAACAAAGCACTGCACCCATCCCCTTGGAATCCATTATCTTGCAATAGAGGGAAAAACTCTTTTGTTGACTTTCTGTAGATATATCCGTTATTACGATTTCCCACAAGGAGAAGATCCTCTTCGTTTCCCTTGTTAATAAAGTAGCGACTACTATTATAATCATAGCGTGGAAGCCGAGATAAATCCTTTTCAACGATTGTTAATTGATTGTCTATTATATACCCAAGATAATAGTTCCCAATTACCCACATCTTCATAGGAGAAGAGCCTGTTTTTTCAAAATAGAGGGCATTAGGTCTTTTGTCTTGTGACATTAATGATTCACCTAAACTATTATCAAAATAACCATTGTTAAAGATAGAGAGACCTCCATGAGTGCAGAGATATAACTTACCTTCATAAAAAGACATTGTATTAACCTGATCATGCATTAACCCGTTTTGAGAAGTATAATGCTCCCATACGCCATTTTTATAGAGATATAACCCATTATTCGTGCCTAAATAGATCACAGGTTTATCGCTATTATCATCTACAATAAGAGAACTAATAAAAATCTTCTCCTTTTTATCTATTTCGGGAGGGGGTATTTTTTCAACAACTTCATAAAACTTAAAACAAAAGATATCATTATGAATAGAGACAGGAGCAGCCCAAATAGTACCATCTTTGCCACAAAATAGCTTGGCATATCTTGTGTTTTTATCAAAATGGGACCAGTTAAGCCCATCATATTGAGAGATGCCATTGTCGGAAGCAAACCACATTCTACCCACTTTGCCCTGAGTAATGTCATTAAAAGAGTTAGTGGTAAGACCATCCTCTACCGAGTAGTTTTTCACACTATATATCTGTGCAGAAGCTTTGCTTGGAAAGAGCAAACAACAATAAAGAACTATTGTAAAAAATGAAGTAAATAATGGCCGTTTCATATATCCAAGCATAATATTTGCCTAAAAGTTTTCCTTAAGAAAAAGTTTACAAAAATAATACTTATTCTTCATTAAACCCATTTTTTAAAAGGGAATATAATTAAATTCTTAACTTTGAAAATTAAAGTGTAACCGTATGAAAAAAATAAAGATTAATTATAAATCACTTCTCCCCTATATTTTAATAATTATAGGATTTATAGTAATTGCTTATGCTTATACTCCGCAGGTTTTACAGGGGAAAATCGTTAACCAGTCCGACATCTCTTCGTGGAATGGGATGGCAAATGAGATTAGAAAGCATAATGAAGCGCATCCTGATGACCAAACCTTATGGACAAACTCTATGTTTTCCGGGATGCCTGCATTTAGTATTTCGGTAAACTATGAAGGGGATTATACTAAACCATTTTATAATTTTCTCCTTACAGGGGCACGTCCGGCAAGCTACCTTCTAATCTCTTTGATAGGGGGCTTTCTTCTTTTTCTTGCCTTTGGCACTAATGTTTATGTAGCTGCCATAGGTGCGATAGCGGTAACGTTCTGCTCTTATAATATGCAGATAATACAAGTGGGGCATAACACCAAAATGCAGGCTATTGCCTTTATGCCCTGGGTACTTGCAGCAGTGGTTTATGCTTATCGGAAAAAACCTATTTGGGGGGCGATTTTATTTGCCGTAGCCCTCAGTTTCCAAATAAAAGCAAATCACCCGCAAATAACATATTACCTCGCTATTATAATTTTAGGATTAGCCATAGCAGAGCTTTGTGGAGCCATTCGTGAAAAACTCTTCCCCAAGTTCCTAAAGACCTCCCTTCTCCTTTTGACAGCAGGTCTTCTCGGAATAGGTGCCAATGCTAATCACCTTATACCCACTTATGAGTATGCAAAACAGACTATGCGAGGTGGTTCTGAACTCTCCCACGATAAAGAGAATCAGACAAAGGGGGGACTTAAGCTCGATTATGCCACTGCCTGGTCTTATGGAATAGAGGAGACTCCGAATCTGATGATTCCTAACTTCAACGGAGGCTCTTCGTATGGCTCCTTGGATAAGGACTCTCACACTTATAAGGCTATAAAAGGGAAATATCAAGGCTCCGAAGAGATTATAAAACAACTCCCTCTCTACTGGGGACCTCAACCTTTCACTGCGGGTCCTATGTACTTGGGAGCTATCATGATTTTCCTCTTTACCTTGGGGCTTATTGTTATCAGAGGAAGGTACAAATGGTGGATAGCAGGTGTCTCTCTGCTTGCATTGTTCTTGGCGTGGGGTTCCAATTTTATGTGGTTCTCCGAACTCTTTTTCAAATATGCTCCCCTATACAATAAGTTCCGCACTGTTTCAATGGCACTGACGGTGCTTCAAATCACCGTTCCTCTCCTTGGAATACTTCTGGTCAATGAACTCCTTTTCAAGGAGGGTGCCACGGAGAAGAAGAGGTTAAAACAAGGACTCCTTATTGCCCTTGGCATAACAGGGGGTGTTTCATTGTTAGTAGCACTATTCCCTTCGCTTGCGGGGAGTTTTACCTCCCCTGCAGATGCCTCCCTCCCAAGTGATATCTCTGACGCACTTGCTCTCGACAGGAAGGCTCTTTTAAGAGGGGATGCGTTCCGTTCATTGGTGTTTATCCTTTTTGGAGCCGCTGTTCTTTGGGCAGGGTACCTTAAAAAGCTAAAACCAATCTTGGCAGTTACTCTCCTCGGAGGTCTTATATTAGTGGATATGTGGGGGATAGACAAGAGATACTTAAATGATTCTCACTTTGTTCGTAAAGCGGATTTTTCAAAACAGTTTGCCAAGAGAAAGGTTGATGAGATAATTCTTCAGGACAATGCTCTTAATTACAGAGTGCTCGATTTGAGTGTCAATACCTTTAATGATGCTCATACTTCATATCATCATAAGACCATTGGAGGGTATAGCCCTGCAAAACTCCAGAGGTATCAAGACCTCATTGATCATTATATTTCTCAGGAGATGTCAGGTGTAATAGAGGATTTTAATGCCACGGCTGCGACTGCTGCTACCATTGAGGATGTAGAAAAGGGGCTAAAGTATCATCCTGTCCTCTCGATGCTTAACACCAAATATATTATCTATAACGGGGAGGCAGCCCCACTTAACTATCCCTATGCTCTTGGTAATGCATGGTTTGTTTCGGAGGTGGTTGCTGCTGCCAATGCAGATGAGGAGATTGCTCTTTTAGGGGGGATAGATCCGGTTCGCTCTGCTATAATTAATCCCGAATATGAGAAGAGTTCGGTGGAGGAATTGTCGCATTTTGCCACAGGAGAGATAGAACTTACCCACTATGCACCTAATCACCTAAAATATAGATATTCTGCCGATAAAGATGGTCTTGCCCTCTTTAGTGAAATCTACTATCCGGCAGGGTGGAGAGCTACTGTCGATGGTAAAGAGAGTAAAATCTATCGTGCTAATTATGCCCTTCGTGCCATGGTACTCCCCGCAGGGAGTCATGAAATCGAGTTCCGCTTTGCCCCCACCTCCGTCACCACAGGTAAAAACATTTCGGTACTCTGTTCAGGCGTACTCCTCCTCGCCCTCGCCCTCCTTTTAGGATTCGAGAGCAAAAGAAGATCCCTCCTAAAGAAAAACCTTAATATTTAATAATTCTGAGCTATCCAACGCTGGAAAAATCTATCATAGAGCTGGTACCCGGGGGACTCGTTAGTGACGAAATCTTTTTCTAATAACACTCTTAACGCTACTTGGACTGAACTAGCAGAAGAGAGGGCGTGTTTTTTAATAAAGCTTCCGGATGTTGGTTGGAGTACCTTCCCCTCCTTAGCAATAGCTATCAAAAGCTCTTTTTGTTTTTCCGGTAGTCTAAATAGTATCTCCCTAAAACTATACTCATAAGAGTCAATATTATATTGTAGAGCGATATGATACATCTCCATGGTGCACGTTTCGTTTTTAGGGGTAATAGAATAGAGGGTATTAAGTATTTTCTGAAGATACCAAGTAATCCCTTCAAACTCTCTATAAACAGTATTTATAACCTCTAAATCAATGCTTTTGTTATTTTGAGAAAAATGATGGATGACAAATTGAGAGTATTTATCTTCATTAATACTCTCTAAATGAAGCATAGACGTACTCTGATAAAAGGGGCGCGAAGCACTAAGAAACATGTTCCCCATGACGTGTCGTTGGCTACCTGCAAATATAAAATAGGAGTTACTACATCGCTGTATATATGTTCTTAAAATAGCCTCTATATTATTTTCGGGATATGCAGCAATTTGTTGAAATTCATCAATGGCTACTATACATGGCTTATCTGCAATAGATAAATAGTGAAAAATCTCATCAAGAGTTTTTTGTTCTGATGTTATTGCCCCCAAACCTAAATTAAAAGAAGGATTCCCCACGACATCAAACGAAATGCTTGTTTGTAAGGATTTTACACTATTTATAAACAGAGTTAAGGCCTTTTTCCCAAAAGGTTTTAACTCTTCTAATATCTCTTTACTGAGGGCAAAAACAAAATCACGCAGAGATTTAGTGGCGTAAATATCCACAAAAAAAGTATAATAGTGATTTAGAATCTGTGGTTGTCGGAATGTATGTAAGATTAACCCTGTTTTTCCCATACGGCGAGAAGAGATAAGTGTAATATTATTTCCATTCCTTATCTCTTTAATCATCTGTTCAGTTTCAATCTCTCTATCGCAGAAATAGATAGGATCTATGTATCCGACAGTAATAAAAGGGTTTATATCAGTCATATTAGTGGTTTTTAATTTTTATGCAAAGATAATAATTAAAAAACAATAATTAAAAAACAATAATTTAATTTTTCCCCTTTCTAAGAAACTCTAAAAAGTTCTCGACATCTAAATTATACCCCTGGGAGGGGACGATATGTTCTTGGGTGAAGGGGTTAATGATGGCGTAGTAGGGTTGTGCATTGACATTGAACTTTTGGACAGCGAAATGGGAGTTGATTTTCCCAAGAGTTTTAAGTGTACGCCCATCCTCTGTAACCACCCAATCCTCCTTATCCACCACTTTCTTGTCGTCTGCATAGAGTGCCACTACCACGAACTCCTCTTTCATCATCTTCAGCACCCTAGGATCTGACCAGACCCTCATCTCCATCTCTCTACAGTTTACGCACCCATGCCCTGTAAAGTCTATAAAAAGAGGTTTATTGACCTTCATGGCATACTGCCGCCCCTCTTCATAATCAAAGAATCCCTGAATGTCGTGGGGTATTTTTAAGAAATCGCTATATTTTGGGTAGGAGGTTTTTTTAGAGGAGGTGGGGCACTTCCCTAAGTCGAGAGTTGAGGCTCCGGACTCTCTACTCATAACAAAGTCTTGTGTGGTTATAGGAGGGAGATACCCTGAAAGCCCTTTTAATGGCGCTCCCCACATCCCGGGAATCATATAAACCACGAAAGAGAAGACTGCTATAGCGAGGGTGAGCCTAAAGACTGAAACATGCTCTAACTTGTCGTCATACTTAAACCGAATTTTCCCAAGAAGATAAAACCCAAGAAGTGAAAATGTTACAATCCAGATAGCAAGATATATCTCTCTGTCTAAAAGTCCCCAATGATATGTTTGATCCGCAACACTAAGGAACTTAAACCCGAGTGCCACCTCTATAAACCCAAGCACCACCTTAACTGAATTTAACCACCCTCCTGATTTCGGAAGATTTTTCAGAAGCGAGGGGGAGAAGGCAAAAAGGGTAAAAGGCAATGCAAAAGCAATAGAGAATGCCAACATCGTAACAATAGGTGCCCAGATCTCCCCTTGAGTAGATTTTATCAAGACCGTCCCCACAATAGGACCTGTGCAAGAGAAGGAGACCAACACCAAAGTAAGTGCCATAAAGAAAATTCCAAGAAGCCCCTTTTTATCGCTTTGGGAGTCAGCTTTATTTACAAATCTGCTTGGTATAACTATATCAAATGCCCCGAAGAATGATGCGGCGAAGATCATGAAAATCAAGAAGAAGAGAACATTCGGTACCCAATGAGTCGCCAGCCAATTAAATATATCTGCGGTTATGGTGGCACCCCCCGCAAAATAAGTTATCCCTATAATTATGGCAATAGGGATAGTATATAGAGCCACGATAAAGAGACCATATAGGGCGGCATTTACCCTTCCTCTCCGTCTCCCTTTCCCCTCAGATTGTTTTAAGAAGAAACTGACAGTCATCGGAACCATCGGAAAGACGCAAGGGGTGAGCAGAGCCACGAACCCCCATGCTATAGCTTGTAAAATTAACCCCCAAACTGAACCACTGCTTGTTTCAGAATGGGCAGGGGCGATATTAAAAATAAATTCCTTTTCTTCCGGCGGTAAACAACCGTTAATATCGCACGACTGCCACTCTATTATTGCTTTTAACTCCGTTTCATTGGGGTTAAGAGTTCTTATTTTTTGTCCAATAACCACCTTCCCTTCGCAGACATCGATCTCCATTTTAAAGACCTTACTATACTTGGTTTTGCTCTCAGTTAGCAGATAATTTTCCCCTTCAAGAGAGATATTATCATTCTCTTCTATAGATAGTGTTGTGGGGGTAGGTCCTTGAGAATAGGGGCCCAAACCATAAACATACCACCCCTCGTTTATAAAACTTCCGGTGGCAATAACCTTATAAAGACCTGTTTCAGTAGAATCTTTCTCTAACTTGCACCTCCATACTATTGGCTGTTGCTTGACTTGTGCTACAGCCGGTATTAATATAAAAAGAAGTAAGAGGGTGTTTACTATTTTGAAAAACCTTTTTCTCAACATATTATTTTTTGTAAATATAATAATTTCACTTTTATGCGACATATTATATACCCTTTTCAGTTAAATTTCCGTGACACCCCTTGTTTTTTTTGTTAAGTTTGCAAATTATTGCAAATCTCTTAACGTGTGAAAAATTCAGAGTTAGAAGATATAATAGCCTTTAAGTTGCTCTATGAGAAGTACTCTTCTCGTGTTTATGGCTTTTTGCTCTCTTCTACAGGGAATGTTCCCGATGCGAAAGATTTGCTACAAAACACCTTTTTAAAAATTTGGGAAAATCGCCGGACACTCGACTATAGTAAAAATGTCGAATCATATATTTTCACCATCTCCAGAAACCTTCTTTACAACCATTTTCGTGCTAAAACATATCAGCGTCTCTCCGAAATAGAGATTGACTCCCTTCAGCTCTCATTGAGCGAAGAGTTTATTTTAGAGGGGAAAGAGATGTGGGATAGATATGCGAAGATTCTAAAAGAGATTCCTCAACGCAGAAGAGAGATTTTTCTACTTAGCAGAGTTGAAAATCTCTCCTATAAAGAGATTGCCGAAAAAATGGGTATCTCTGAAAATACCGTAGATACTCAAATCAGAAGAGCCCTTAATTTTATCCGAAGCAAAGGGGTTATAATCTTATTACTCTTTTTTAATCGTTAGAGTGTCACGGAAAAATCTCCTTTAGTTGTATTCTTTGTAAAGACAAAAACATCTTGCAATGAAACAGAATAAAGAAGAGATCAAACAGATTTTCAATAAGCTGAATGAAAACTCTGAAGTACACCCTACAAAAGAGGAACTCTCCTATCTTATAACTCTCTATGAGAGAGAGGATAACTCTGAATTTATGGAGGTCTTTAATGAGTGGGCAAGTAAT
>CAZXOP010000027.1:0-20088 GCA_964642235.1 uncultured Muribaculaceae bacterium | reverse complement strand
ATGATGCCAATGGCACAGGGTATGATTATTTGGGTTCTCTGACCTATTCAAAGAGCGGTAATCTCAGAACTCTTGAGAGTACTGATTTCTCAAGAGGAAGGATAGTAAAGTCAGGTAACTCTACCACTCCGTATTACTATATCGCAGACCATCTCGGCAGCACAAGAGTAATACTCGATAACTCCCAAAATGTTCTATGGCGTAGTGATTACTACCCTTATGGGACATTACATAACTCTGGGAATAGTTACCCCATAACCATTCCTAACCGTTACACTTTTTCAGGAAAAGAAGAACAGACCACAGGAACTCTTGACCTGCTTGACTTCGGCGCAAGAGACTACGACCGCACTCTCTGCCGCTGGATGACTGTTGACCCGTTGGCGGATCATATGCCAAGCTGGTCACCATACAGTTACTGCTTTAATAATCCTGTAAGATTTATTGATGAAGACGGTCAAATACCAATCTTACCTTTATTAATAAAAGCAGGTGCTAATGCATCAGCTGATTGGTTTATGCAAACAGCTATGAACTATTATTTTAATCCTGCAACAGCAGGTAATTGGAGTAAGTCAGCTGGGGATGTAAATGGTTGGCAAATTGCACGAAGTGGTTTTGAAGGTTTGATTCCTTGGAAAACTCCAGGTGGTAGATTAGGTAGGGCTTCGCTTTCGGCAGTTGGTGATGTAACTGTAAATTATCTTAATGATATGGATGGCTATAGTACAGAACAAGCTGTGGAAGATTTTGCGGTTGGATTCATTGGTGACCTTGCAGGTGGTGGTTTAGGAGAGTTAATGTCTAAATATGGTTCTAAAAATGTAGCAAATGGTTTGAAAAGAATGGGGTTTGATGCAGACCAAATAAAGAAATTTACAGAATTAGATTTACTTTCTAAATCAGATAGAGATGCAATAGGAGGTCTAGAAAATCAAGTGAAATCACACGAGAAAAAACTAAAAGATTATATAGCAAATCCAGATGCTTTTGATAATAAAGGGTTTTTAAAAGGAAAAACAGCAGAACAAAGACAGAAAATTATTGATTCAAGGGTAAAGAGTTTGCAAAAGCAAATAAATACTTTTAAAAAGGACATACAGGCAATAAAATCTTTCGAGAAGAAAGTATTAGAAAAAGAGTGATACATATGGACACAATAAAAATAAATGATTTAAAGGAGTTATTTAATTTAATTATTAAAAAACTCGAGAAGGAGTATGGTAATAAAATTAGTTTTAGTAAGGATTATTACTGGTCTTTAGATGAAAATGAAAAATATAATCCCGATGAAGAACCTAGAGATTTTTCATTAGAGCAGATTAGTTTTGATATAGAAAATTTAGAACGATTAAAAGATAAAAAAGAGCCTTTGCTGTCAAATGACCTTATTACAGTGGCTGAAATTTTAAAAGCTATACGAAATGAAAGTATAGGTAAATTCTAAACAATACCTAGCGAGTAGCTGGGTGGCAGTATCCAATTGGATACTGCCTTAAAAATGTTTTCCCAAAAACAGAGAATGTAATCTAAAGTGTGTCAAATAAAATTATTACTTAATTTACACTACTTGGTATGATTATCTTTCTGTAAAGCATGATTTTACAACTTTTTGCAACTAACACTTCACTTGGATAATATCGCTCCATTTGGTGGTGTAGAGGGGGAGAGGAGGTTATCCGCTAGCTTATTCCATTCACGAGGGGAATAAATATGGTCGTTTAACGAAATCAATCCTTAACAAACGAGGATTCAGTGTGATGGGTTAAATAGGTTTAAAATATTACATTAAATATTAGTTCTAATAATTTATTTATAACTTAGCGGATAAATATTACCTGACACAGTTTAATTTACACTACCTCCAAAAGAAAAAACTCTCATTATCAGAGTATGCCTGCACATACTTTCTATATGATGATCATCAGCGTTTAGTTTGGGTTATTACCCCTAAGGGTTATGATTCTTTGGTTATTGGCACGAATTACTCTATCTCATCCTCTCTTGCATTAAATCATTCTCATATCTACATTTATGGAGTGCTCGACAGGTTATCTTGGCGAAGACTCTCTAATCGTGGCGTGGAGAAGTTTATATATGACCGAGGAGGTAGGATGGTCTTATATCAAGACGGTCTTTTATCGTCGGGAAACAAATGGCATTATTATGTCTATGACAATATAAACAGAATAGTGGAAGAGAGTATTGTAGCATCTTCTCTCTCGCAGGCAGAGATTCAGAGTATATACTATAATAATTCGTTTAATAATACTTACCCTTATATAGGTGGGCAGAGTGACTATCGTAAACCCCTCTCCGGTAGCTCTTTCTCACTTGAAGAACATCTCTTTTCTGCAAGATATGGAGATTATCCATATCTAACATCTTATAGTGGAGGTGTTACATCAGAGTTCAGTATCCCTTCCGACCTCTCTTTTCTCCCTATATCCGGTGTGGTTTCACAGAGTGATATTGACAGTCGTGTCTCCAATCTTAAACTTTACGAGAAACTTGCCATTCTCGGAGGAGGGGGTACCTTTGTAGAGAGAGCGTACTATTATGATTATTTGGGCAGAGTGGTGCAAAAGGTGGAGAGGAATCATCTCGGAGGAATAAGTCGGACAAGTGTTAAATACGATTTTACCGGTAATATCCTTCAGGTTAATGAATCCCACCAGAAATCACCGGGTGGAGTTTCTGAGGTTAAGAATTCGCTTTATGCGTATGATGAGCATGGAAGGGTGGTATCAGAAAATTCAAACCTTTTAGGAGGAGCGTCAAGTACGGTATTATATGAATACAATGAGATTGGGAAGCTCAGCAAAAGGAGTTTTGGAAATGGAGCGTCAGAGACTATGACATATAATGTACAAGGATGGCAGCAGAGCAATATAACTAAAAGTGCTACTAATAACAATATCTATACTCAAACCCTATATTACTATAACCCCTCTCTTTCACAATCCACAGCCTCCTATTCTGGGAATGTTTCTGAATGGGGTTGGATGCAGGGAACTAATACCACCAATAGATATAGTTTCCTATATGATGCCTCTTCCCGTTTATTGTCTTCCACAAGATATAATCATATAGGAACTGCTTATAATAGTTTTACAGAGAGAGATATTTCTTATGACAAGAATGGGAATATTACTGCATTAAAACGGTACGGTACTTCTAATTCCTCCCCCACAGACAACTTTACTTATAGTTACAATGGTAATATTTTATCCACTCTGTATAATAGCACCGGAAGCCTTTCAAGCACATATAGCTATGACTTAAATGGGAATCTCTCTTTTGACGGAAGAAAAAACTTGCATTTTGAATACAATATTCTTAACTTAGCAGATAATATAACATCTAGCGGAGTGATGAGAGCCTCCTACACATATCTTTCAGACGGGACTAAACTCTCCGTAACCGATGCCAATGGCACAGGGTATGATTATTTGGGTTCTCTGACCTATTCAAAGAGCGGTAATCTCAGAACTCTTGAGAGTACTGATTTCTCAAGAGGAAGGATAGTAAAGTCAGGTAACTCTACCACTCCGTATTACTATATCGCAGACCATCTCGGCAGCACAAGAGTAATACTCGATAACTCCCAAAATGTTCTATGGCGTAGTGATTACTACCCTTATGGGACATTACATAACTCTGGGAACAGTTACCCCATAACCATTCCTAACCGTTACACCTTTTCAGGAAAAGAAGAACAGACCACAGGAACTCTTGCCCTGCTTGACTTCGGCGCAAGACTCTACGACCGCACTCTCTGCCGCTGGATGACACAAGACCCCCTCTCATCAAAATACCCCGGCATAAGTCAGTATGTGTATTGTATTAATAATCCGGTGAGGTTCATTGATCTGGATGGGATGGACCCAATTTATGCTAAAAACTTTTGGGGTAAAATAAGACAGATTGGCGATGATGGACAAAATAGCACTGGTTCTTATCTTGTTCGTGGCTCTGTGGCAAGGGATGTAAAAAATGCTACTAAGGCTGGAGAGTTTTATACCGGTTCCTTGGCTGAAAATGAAAATGTTATGTACATTCCAACAGGGCAAATACAACAGGATGTTCAACAAACAGCCACAGCTACAATTAATAGCGGCACTTCGCCAGAAACAAGAGTTGAGAACGGTGGTCATTCCTTAAAAGGAGATAAAGTTGCTCGTATTTGGGACGCTGGAAGTACTATGGAAACACAAATATTACCAGATGGTAGTATAGAACAAAGATGGTCTGTAAAACCTTTTAAAATTGGGGGTAAAAACAATCAGATTGGAGGTTCTGTAAATGATATTCATTTTTTTTGGCACACTCATCCGAACGGTTCTACACCTTCTATTGGAGACACTTGGTGGGTAGGAGAATTACGCAAATATGGTTTTAGTGGAAATTCTTTTCTCATTGATGTAAACAATAATAAGGTTACTTTTTTCAATGAAAAAGGTAGTATTATGAATATAAATTATGATGATTTTATACGAATGGGCAAGCAGGAGAAAATAAAATGAAAAATAAAATCATTATAATTATAGTTATATACATATCTACACTTTTTTGGGGTTGTAGCCCTCAATTATGCTTACAAAAAAGGACAAATAGATTAATTGTAAATTTTTATAAAGAAACTGATACTGTCTACTTATACTCGGCTGCTTTCAATGATTTTAATTTAATTTGGTATTATAAAGACGATTATATATACAGTTTTTTGGTTAAACCCCATAACACTAAAAAGCACAACCCCATTGAATCAAAAAACATCAATGTAAATAACGATAGTATTAATAAATACTTTAACAATTTTCTTTTTAAAGACATTCAATGTTTTGAAAGTAGCCTTGATGGGGAGTGGATTAAAATTTATATTAAAAATAAAGAACCTTTGTTTAGTAGTCTTGATATAAATTGCTTATTCCGCAATAAATATTCAATTAATACTTTCCCTTACCAATTACAATATTATTTTTCAAAGATTTGGGAAACGAAATATTCTGACTTCAAAAAATTGTATTATACTAACACTGATTAGGTAGCCGTGAAAGCAGACTACACATATCTTTCAGACGGGACTAAACTCTCCGTAAATGATGCCAATGGCACAGGGTATGATTATTTGGGTTCTCTGACCTATTCAAAGAGTATAATATACCCCGTTTTTCGGACAAGCAAATAGAATTATGAATTTATAAAGGTTTGAATCTGCCAAGATACTAAAAAGATAAAAATTATCATTGAATTAATTTTCGATTTCCATTTAATTTTCCTATTTTCGTGGACAATTAATTCTAACTGATATGAGGTCTCTTGGTACTATTCTATTTAGGAGGTTTTGTGCTGTAATATCACTTTTTGTGGTATTTAGCTATTCTCTTCCCTCCAAGGTTATTTATCATAGTGGAAACACCCCTATATATCATTATTACATTAGGGACTATCAGGGGAATAATAGAGTAGTAATCAATCAAAACGGCATAGTAGAACAGACCACGCATTATTATCCATTTGGAGGTGAGTTTGCAGAGGGAACAGCAAGCTCGTTACAGCCCTACAAATACAGCGGCAAAGAGTTTACCTCCTCTGAGAACCTTAACCTTTACGACTTCCATGCCCGCCACTATGACCCAACACTTGGACAATGGATGACACAAGACCCCCTCTCATCAAAATACCCCGGCATAAGTCAGTATGTGTATTGTATTAATAATCCGGTGAGGTGTGTGGATCCGGATGGGAGAGATGTTTATCGTTATGATGACAAAACGGGCGAAATGATTTTGCACAAAAAAACCGACGACAATTTTGACCAGATAGGTAAGTTCAAACAGGATAGGAAATCAGGGGAATACACTTTACTAACCAACAAAAGAGGCGATTCAAAGACACGTATTGATAATATCGAAAAAGGTATTTTGTCTGATGGGATGAACTTTAAAGAC
Organism: uncultured Muribaculaceae bacterium; assembly: GCA_964642235.1. Classification (GTDB taxonomy): domain Bacteria; phylum Bacteroidota; class Bacteroidia; order Bacteroidales; family UBA932; genus CAYSND01. The sequence continues at coordinate 14,134 of CAZXOP010000027.1, read as the reverse complement.
AACAACAACATAATAGATGTAGGCGGAGAAATACAAGCAAGTGTCGTAGGCGTTGAAAACTTTCTTTTAGATTTTTCAAATTTGATAGATAAAGAATTAGGCGGATACTATTTATCTGATAAAAATAGCAATGATATTAGCCATATTTACATTGGAAAATTTAAAAACAACACAGCGCAAGAGGCAAAAAGTGGTTTTGATTTATATCGCGCAAGACCTGATTTGTATAACAATATTGATATAAAAGTTGATTTTCACACACCTTTATCAAGGTTTGGCGATAGCGATAGGTTAAGGCCTTCGAATTTAGGTGAAAGTGGCGGTGATGTGGGGCATAAAGCAAGGCAAATACAAATCATCCCGACATTAAAATTTTTGATAATTACAAATCCTAATCCATTTTATTACTAATGAATAGATATTGTCTGATTCTCCTTTTGCTTTTGTGTGGTTGCATTACACCGAAGAAAAAAAACATGGTAGTTAATGGTAATGAAAATGACGCTATCTGTAATGCTATTCTCGACTTTACACATACGGAAAAAAGATTACTAAAAAACGATAATACATTTGCAGTGTCTGTTGATACTATTAAAGGTAATATTGTTGTAACTATCATAGGCGACCCAAATGCAATTCTATTGATTACCGAAGAAGACGGTAATTACAATTACCGTGCATTTCCAACAATGTTAGTTGAAACTAGCGGAAAATTATTCTTTTGGTATGATAATAAAAAAAATGTAACAGATACAATTATAAACACATTGTATAAGTACAATTTTGTTGATACAATGATTGTAAATGCGTATATTCCTGATAGAATAATCAATGACGCAAAGCAAGGGGTCATTTATTGTTTTTGTAAAAACGATTTGAGCAACTATAAAAAAACAAGTAGCAACACTCTTACAAAGTATTATAAATTACCCAAATTAAAATGCAACTAAACAGAAAACCCCGCACTTGCGGGGTTTTTTATTTTTCTTTTTGGGGCTTTTTGGCAACTTTGCCGCTCAATAATATTAAAAACTTGCATTTTGAATACAATATTCTTAACTTGGCAGATAATATAACATATAGCGGAGTGATGAGAGCCTCCTACACATATCTTTCAGACGGGACTAAACTCTCCGTAACCGATGCCAATGGCACAGGGTATGATTATTTGGGTTCTCTGACCTATTCAAAGAGCGGTAATCTCAGAACTCTTGAGAGTACTGATTTCTCAAGAGGAAGGATAGTAAAGTCAGGTAACTCTACCACTCCGTATTACTATATCGCAGACCATCTCGGCAGCACAAGAGTAATACTCGATAACTCCCAAAATGTTCTATGGCGTAGTGATTACTACCCTTATGGGACATTACATAACTCTGGGAATAGTTACCCCATAACCATTCCTAACCGTTACACTTTTTCAGGAAAAGAAGAACAGACCACAGGAACTCTTGACCTGCTTGACTTCGGCGCAAGAGACTACGACCGCACCCTCTGCCGCTGGCTCCAACAAGACCCCCTCTCATCAAAATACCCCGGCATAAGTCAGTATGTGTATTGCGTTAATAATCCGGTGAAGTATGTCGATCCTGATGGGAGGTTTCCTGTTTGGGCGATTGTTGGTGCGGCTGTGGATTATGGATTTCAAGTTTATAATAATTACCAAAAAGGGAATACCGGCTATGATGCTTGGGTAGGTAATGTTGACTTTGTAGATGTTGGCTTATCAGTAATAAATCCAATGGGTAAATTTAAAGTTGCAAAAACGCTGTTGGTGGAAGGAACAAAAGCAGTAATTGACATTACTGTAAATGAAGGTGTCAATGTGAATACGAATGTTGAAGAAGTTGCAACAAAAACAGTCGTGAACACGGTTGTGGATCTTGGGGTCGGTATAGTTACCGATGCAGGTTCTAAAAAAGCAGTACAAAACGTCAATAAAGAAGTTTCGACTGCCAATCAGAAACTAAAAACAGCCGAAAGGCAGGCACAGCGGTCGCCAAATTCTACTAAAAAGGCTGAAAATGTGAGTAATGCTCAATCGAATGCACAAGCAGCGAGAAACAAGCAAGTTCGTACTCAAATGTTAAATTCAACGGTTGGAAAAGCACCAAATGCAACTCAGCAAGCTGCAACAACAGCAACCGAAATAATAAGAAAAGAGTATGAAGAACGTTAAGAAAGACAAATCAAAAATCAATTTTTGGGGCTTTAAAGTGTCTTCAAACGATCTTGCCGTTATTATAATAGTAGGTGTTTGTGCTACAATTTTAATTATAGGTAGAACATATCGTAACAGTAAATTAACACACTGTGAAACAGAAACTGTAACAGCCAAAATAATTGATGTCGGCACAAGATGGAGTGGGGGAACGAGATTAAGTAAAAAAGGATATATTAAATTTGTATATTTTATCAATGGGAATAAAGTTATTAAATCAATAGAGTCCTTTCACATACGAGATAACATAGAACAATATCATATTGGTGATTGCATTGAACTTTTGGTTAGTTTAGAAGATGAAAATATTTATAAATGGAACAAATCAAAAGGCGCTTTCAAATGCCAATAAATTTAAATCCCCGCACTTTCGGGGTTTTTTATTTTTCTTTTTGGGGCTTTTTGGCAACTTTGCCACTCAAAAACATTAAAAACTTGCATTTTGAATACAATATTCTTAACTTTGCAGATAATATAACATCTAGCGGAGTGATGAGAGCCTCCTACACATATCTTTCAGACGGGACTAAACTCTCCGTAACTGATGCCAATGGCGAACAAACGCGGGATTGCCTGGTTCCTTAACTATCCATTTTTTATCTAATGACATATCCTGCAAAATTAAAACTTTTATTCATATTTGAGTAAAAAATCTTACTTTTCGCATGAGTTTCTATGTAGCAGAAATGTTATACATAAACTATAGAGTTAATGAGAATCTTATTTATTGTATTTGTTTTTGATAAATTCAATTGTATTTCTCATAATAACATACAATAATGTAATCGTCATGCCGATGTACCCAATTACTCTGAAGATGTTACCGCAAGAAAATGTTAAACTTATAGCAGATAAAAAAGCAATTATACCAATAATCCAGTCTAAGGTTTTATTTTTCTTCATTATAAAATAAACATTAAGATTTAGCTATTGCATATATACCATATACGGCACAAGATACATCTACTGAACATGCAGCAAGAGCGACCGCCCACCAAGCACATACTTTAGTCCAGAATTCTACCCCAGACATTCCCCCTTCAATTTTTTCTATTTGTTCAAAAGTTAATGTTCTCATAAGATTATAATATTTAACAGTTAATAAATAATTTTACCTAACCGTACGCTTTAAGTATAGTGCGAAAATATGTAATAATTCATCATATCCCAAATTCATATATGCTATCTATCTTATTGTCAAATAAATAATTTTATATTACTTGAAAAATATGGTTTAATAAAGATTATCTCTATTGTTTTACCCTTCACTCCGCCAAGCCACAGATGCTGAGCGTGCCAATTATACCATAAGCACTGCTGGCATACATTGGAGAAGCTTAAATGAAGATGTTAGTTTTGAAAGTTTTAACTATCCTGAGGAACCCACAGGATTGCAGCGTTCTTTCTGACTCATAAAGAAATAAATGTTGCCGATTTTGCACGATTTGCCGGCAAAATACCACCCTGCTGAGAAAAACACATTAATGGTTTTAAAACTCTATCGGCAGAGCGTGAAAAACAGATATTATCATAAAATATGACTATTAGGAGAAGAACTTGCATCTATACAATTTTGACAATTCTGTCTATTGATAATCAATACATAGTTTAATTAAAATTACTCGAAAAACTTCTCGAAGTTTCCATCTGGTGGGGGAATCAAAGTATTATATTTTTGCATGAATAAAGTGTTCTTACTGTCTAACGATGTTTTGCTCTTTCTATTGTTCTCTTTAGATGAAGGGATGTATAGTTGTTCAGAAGTCATCTTGAAAAAAAACTCACGGGCACCTACCGTCTTCTCAAAAGAATATTGCTTTGAACATTTGGTGGGAATACCACTTTTTGAAAGCGTCATTTCCTGAGAGAAATTACATATTTTAGGTCTTTTAGCTTTTTCTAAAAAAATATTTGCCTGATTAATAGATGGCTTATCCACTGCCATATTATAGATAGTGATCCTCCAATCCCTCTTATCTATAATATACTGGCCTGACATAATAAAAAAGCCCTCTTTAGCATCTTCTTTTTTGATGGGCATATAACTAGATTTAGGTCTAAAACTAATAACGAGAGTTGTGTCATCTTGGTCATATTTAGAAAATACAATATTAGAATCAACATCATCATTATTCCCAACTCCGAAACTATTTATTATTGCATGCGAGTAAAAACTGAACTCTGTAAAATCCAAAAATACCGTATCAAGAACATTTAGACTATAATGTGAAATATTATGGATAGTTTTTGCTCCCTGACCTGGTTTATTAATAGATATTTTATTGCACTCTATTACGGCTTTTGCCTCTGCAAGCAATATCCCATCTTTTTCTATTTTGTCCCACTGGTAAATAGAAAAATATTTATTTTTTTTTATACCTATAGCTGTAGAATCAATTGCTCTAAATATTTCATCCTGCGCAGCAGTAGCACTGATTATAGCCGGATTAATCTCGATGGGGAGTTCTTCCATAACAAATTCAGAAGAATCAAGAATTTCTGCTATTTTCAAGTACAGAGATCTGTATGATAAGTGAGTTATGACCAAATCGGTGTTTTCCCAACTGTCAACACAAATCGTAAAACAACCCTCCTCATTAGATGTTGTCCCTATACTTGTTCCATCTACAAGAATTGAGGCAAAAGGGACCGGCAATCCTGTTGCCTCATTCTTTAATTTAGCACTTATTTTTACCTGCGCCTCTGCATTAAATACAAATATCATCAGGAAAAAAACAAGAAAACACTTATTCATTAGAAGAAAATATACAAAATGGAAAATAGTTTTACCTAACCGTACGCTTTAAGTATAGTGCGAAAATATGTAATAATTCATCATATTCCAAATAACATTTATGCTATCTATCTATCTTATTATCAAATAAATAATTTTATGTTACTTGAAAAATATGGCGTAAATAATATAAATGAGCCAATAAATAATGTTACAGAAAATGTTACAGAAAATAGACTCAATTTTATACTTGAGGCTATTGTGAAAAATAATAGAATTACTACTACTTTATTGGCGAAAAATATAAATGTATCAAGGATGACTATTGCGAGAGATATTGAAACTCTTAAACAGCAAGGTAAACTCCAACGTATAGGTCCAGATAAAGGTGGCTATTGGCAAGTGATTCAGGAGAAATAAAATCATAATTATTTGAATCATTATAATATCCTCCATTTTTTATATAGTGACATATCCTACAAAATTAAAACTTTTATTCATATTTGAGTAAAAAATCTTACTTTTGTCTTTGATATAAATAATAAGGAGAAGAAAATGGATCATTTGGAACTTAACGAACAAGAACGGAACAGGAGGGAGGCTCTGAAGGAGCTTCAGGCATTGGGAATAGACCCTTATCCCGCAGAATTATTCCCTGTAAATACTACGACAGAAGAGATTAAAAATAATTATAGCCCCGAAAAAGAGAATTTTAAAGAAATCTCCATTGCAGGGAGGATAATGAGCAGAAGGATAATGGGAGCAGCCTCTTTCATCGAATTACAAGATGAAAAAGAGAGAATCCAAGTCTATATAAAACGTGATGAGATATGCACAGGTGAGGATAAAACCCTTTATAACACGGTGTTTAAGAAGCTGTTGGATATAGGGGATATAGTCGGAATAGAGGGGTATGCCTTTATTACACAGACAGGGCAGCTCTCGATTCACTGCCACACATTAAAAGTTTTAAGCAAATCGCTAAGAGTGCTCCCTATCGTTAAAGAGAAAGAGGGGGAGGTTTATGATGCCTTTGCTGACCCCGAATTGAGATACAGACAGAGATATGTCGATTTAATAGTTAATCAAAATGTAAGGGAGACTTTCCTCAAAAGGACTAAAATCGTCTCTACGATGCGGGAGTTCTTTAACAGCCAAGGCTATATAGAAGTCGACACCCCTGTTCTTCAGCCTATTCCGGGAGGGGCAAGCGCGAGACCTTTCATTACACACCATAATGCTCTCGATATTCCATTCTATCTAAGAATAGCTAATGAGCTCTACCTAAAGAGATTAATAGTAGGAGGTTTTACAGGAGTATATGAGTTTTCCAGGAATTTCAGGAATGAAGGGATGGATAGAACTCATAATCCGGAGTTTACCGTTCTTGAAATCTATGTGGCATATAAAGACTATATCTGGATGATGGAGTTCGTAGAGGAGATGATTGAAAAGGTGGCTATTGCCCTTCATGGTAAGACTATTGTTCCACTTGGAGATAAAGAGATAGATTTTAAAAAGCCATATAGAAGGCTTCCGATGATAGATGCTATAAAAGAGTACGCAGGAGTGGATATAGAGGGGATGGGAGAGGAGGAACTTAGAGAGGTCTGCAATAGACTACATGTCCCCACTGATAAGACTATGGGGGTAGGAAAATTAATAGATGCCCTATTTGGAGAGTATTGTGAGGAACACCTAATTCAGCCGACATTTATTACCGACTACCCTACCGAGACCTCTCCGCTTACCAAAAAGCATCGTAGTAAAGAGGGACTTACAGAGAGATTTGAACTATTTGTGAATGGAAAAGAGTTAGCTAACGCATATAGCGAGCTAAATGACCCTATCGACCAACTCGAAAGATTCCACGAACAGGTTCGACTAAAAGATAAAGGGGATGATGAGGCAATGTTTATAGATATGGACTTCGTCCGTGCCCTTGAGTATGGGATGCCCCCTACTTCAGGAATGGGGATCGGAGTAGATAGACTTGCCATGATTATGACCAACTCCCCCTCCATCCAGGATGTACTCTTCTTCCCTCAAATGCGCCCTGAAAAAAACTCCCATAAGGAAGAGGAGAATTAAATGTATATAGACAAAATAACCTCCGTCCAAAATCCCCGTATAAAGGATTTATTGCAGCTTCAAGAGAAATCAAAAGAGCGAAGGGAGAGGGGATTATTTGTGGTAGAAGGGAGAAGGGAGTTTAGAGAGTGCCTCGAAGGGGGTTACCTCCCCGACACTCTTTTTTATTGTCCCGAACTCTTTAACAGCAGAGAGTTAGAGGAGTTTGACACCCCACTCATTGAGGTCTCCAAATATGTATATGAGAAGATTGCATTGCGCGGAAGCACCGAAGGGATAGTAGCGGTATTCAAAAGCAGAGAGTTGAAATTGGAAGGGTTAAAACTTAAGAAGAATCCTCTGATTATTGTACTTGAGGGGGTAGAGAAGCCGGGAAATCTTGGGGCGGTGCTACGAAGTGCTGAGGCAACAGGGGTCGATGCTGTTATTGTTTGTGACCCACTTACCGACCTCTATAACCCGAACCTGATAAGGGCAAGCATCGGGTCTGTTTTTCTGCAACAAGTCGTAACTTCTACCTCGGAGGAGGCTATTGGGTGGTTAAAAAAAGAGAAGATTTCCATACTTACTGCACAGCTTCAAGACTCTGAGCTCTATTATGATACGGATATGAGAGGAGGTATTGCCATTGTTTTAGGAAAAGAATCTGAAGGACTTTCCCAGATTTGGAGAGAGGCTGCGGAGAGAAAAATATCAATACCTATGCTTGGGAAGATGGACTCTCTGAATGTATCCGTTTCGGCAGCAATATTATGTTATGAAGCAGTCAGACAGAGACATAATGGGTAAATACAGATTAGGGCTCATCGGTTTCCCTATAGAGCATAGCGAGTCACCTCACCTATTTCACGATTTTGACCCCTCTATTGTCTATGATTTAATTGAGACAGAGAGTTTTGAAGAGGGTTTTGAGATTTTCAAAAAGGGGTATGACGCTGTAAATATCACTGCTCCATTTAAGGAAGAGGCATTCTTAAGGGCTGATTTTCACTCAAATATCTGTAAAATGATAGGAGCTTCAAACCTGCTTATTAAAAAAGAAGAAGGAGTAGAGGCTCATAATACTGATTTTGTAGGAGTTACTAACTCTATCCTTAAAGGGTGCGATAAGATAGAGGGGTTAAAGACATTGGTTATAGGGTGCGGAGGGGCAGGAAGAGCTGCTGCCATAGCGAGCTTAAGCCTTAACTTGGAGACGACTATCATAAACCGCCATCAGGAAAAAACTCTTGAGTTTATTGACTCTCTTAAAAAGAGTGGCTACCACTCCCCTGCTGCTGCCAATTTTAGCGATATTAAAGAACTTGTAAACCAAAACGATATTATCATTTATACACTTCCACTTTCGATTGATGCCATTCTTAATATAGACTTTTCAGGTAAATTAGTTATAGAGGCAAACTATCGTAACCCTTCACTTGATACTAAAAAGTGTGCTAAATATATAGGAGGAAGGGAGTGGCTGACATTTCAGGCTGAAGCGGCTTGGGAAATCATTAATTCTATACTATATTTGCCGCTTAAATTTTAAAACAGATTAGAACATGGAGAAAAAATTTGGAAATCCTGCAGTGGTAGGACTTGCCGGCTTTGGTTTAACAACCCTTTTATTACAGTTTCACAATATCGGGCTTCTTGGTTTGGGTCCTGTATTGGCAATGGGATTTATCTTTGGGGGACTTGCTCAGATGATAGCCGGATTTCAAGAACAAAAAATGGGTAACAATTTCGGTTACAGCGCCTTTGTGGCTTATGGAAGTTTTTGGATTGGATTAGGAATTATCTGGATGTTAAACATCTATAATATATATGTATCATCTGCATCAGATGTCGGTTTCTACCTTCTCGCTTGGGCTCTCTATACAGCTATAATGTTTATAGCCTCACTTAGAGTACATAAAGCTATGGCGATTACTTTCGGTTTACTATTATTAGGTTTTTTCCTTTTGGTAATCGGACATTTCGGAGACCCCATATTTAATGTAATAGCAGGTTACGAACTTATATTTTGCGCCCTTGCAGCATGGTATATGATGGCTTCTATCATTATCAATGACTTAGCAGGAAAAGTAGTCCTTCCTGTGGGTACTGCACTTATAAAATAATTAAACATTAAAATAACAATCCCCGTAAGAGTCTCAGCTTTTACGGGGATTATTGTTTATGGACCTTAGAAGTTATCTCTTCTTATTAGGTTCATCAAGAGCCAAATGTGGATTTCTCTGCGATGAACGGAAAAGAAGTATTGAGACTGTAACTGCTGTAATACCTAATCCGATAAAGATATACTCCGCATTGACGGCAGCCACTATCGAGGAGTCAATCCCTGTAAAGACCTTTGCAGTGGTATTCTTTATTATTGCCCCTACGAAGATAGGAACCAACAACATACCCATATTCTGAATCCAGTAAATAAGCGAATATGCCGTACCTAAATTCTTCTCCGGGATAATCTTAGGAACAGAGGGCCACATGGCAGCAGGGACTAATGAATACCCGATACCAAGTATCGAAATTCCTAAATAGCCATAGAAAGGAACCCCCTGAGGAGCAAATGCAATAAGTAGATGAGCAATAAGTACTAAAACAGAGCCAAGTATCATCCATCTTGTTGCCTTACCTATTCTATCCACCACTGAACCAAATAGAGGGGTAAAGACAACGGTAAAGAAAGGAATCATAGCCACCATCCGTTTCGCAGTCTCGATAGGGATATCGAAACGGGGAATAAGGATAGAGGTAGCAAACTTCTTAAACGATATTATACAACAATAGAAAAAGACACAGAGCAGAGAGATTAAAATATAATGTTTATTGGTCAGGACCTTAAATATGTCTGAAAACTTAAACTTATCCTCAACACTTACCCCCTTCTTACCTGAAGAGAGAGAGAGTTGCTTGTCGTGCTTTGCATCCATAGCCACAAACACACTCCAAACCACCACCCCTAAAACTAACAGAGCAACACCGAGCAGTGCAGGTTTAATAGTCTCCATATAAGGATAGACAAATCCCGAAGTCTCTGGATCATGAGCCATAACCAAAATCGGCGAAACTATAAAAGCCATAGCGGTACCCATACGGGCTATTGAGAGTTGAAGCCCCATTGCTAAAGCCATCTCCTTCCCCTTAAACCATTTGGCTATTGAGCGCGTAACCGCCACTCCCGCTATCTCGCTTCCGAGTCCAAAGAACATACACCCTATATATGCAAGTGTAAGAGAGGGTTTTGCAAGAAAAGAGAGCATCCATCCATTAAGAGCACTCCCTGCGAAACTGTCGGAAATGGCATAGGCTACCAAAATGGCACCACCTAACATAAACCCTACAAATAGGGAACCTGTAAAACGAACACCCCATTTATCGAGCAACATACCGCATATTACAAGACCTCCCCACACGCAGAGGAAAGAGTACCCTCCGGCATAGAATCCGTAATCTTTGGCATCCCACCCAAGTTCCAATAGTTCCGGAGTCTTAAATATATGGGACAATGTTGAGAACATATCGTCAAAGAAATATGACGCAAACATTGGCACCACAAGACAAGCCAATACTATCCAACGAGCACTTTTAGAATCTCTAAGTAATTTAACTGCTTTCTCCATTATCACTATTTTTTAATATTTGGTAACTCCAATCCATACCCCTTCTTCTTATCCAAAGCCTTTAGCCATAGACCAAAGAAGAAAGCTAAAACACCCAGAGATGCGAAGATAAGCATCGGTGCTGTGTAATTATATTCGAGAGGATTGGTAACACCAATATTAGTGTTTTGGAGAGTTCTTCCGATTATAATAGGGAATATGTAAAGCCCCATATTCTGAATCCAGAAAATGACTGCATAAGCTGAACCTAAATATCTCTCAGAAACTAACTTTGGAACTGAGGGCCAAAGTGAAGCAGGAACCAGGGAGAAAGAGATACCTAATAATATAATAGCAGCATAAGCTATAACTGACGATTTCGTAGCAGGGAGAATAAATGCAAAAGTAAGGTGGCACACTATCATTAACAATGCACCTAACATAAGCATACTCGCACCTTTACCCTTCTTATCAAGGAAGTTACCAAGGAAGGGAGTAATGGCTGCGGCACCCAGAGGGAACCAGAAGAAGATCCTCGAGGCAGCTTCTGCAGTAAGATCAAGGTTACACTGGAGCATATTAACAGCATATTTCTGGAATGGGAAAATCGCTGAGTAATACAATACACAGAGGATAGAGACAATCCAGAATACTTTACTGGAGAACAATTTCCCTAAGTCGGAGAATTTGAAAGGATCGTCTTTCTCTTCACCCTTCTCTCCCATCTGAGTCTCAAGTTTCTTATCCATAAATGCATAGCAGATAAAGGAGATCAACCCCACAACTAAAAGAAGTAATGCGAATAAAACAGGACGAGAAACCTCGGGGTTAGCTCCCCATTTAACAGCAACTATAGGTGAACCAATCATAACTACTGCTACTCCAACTCTTGCAAGAGCCATTTCTGTCCCCATTGCAAGTGCAAGTTCTTTCCCTTTAAACCATTTAACAATACCTCGCGAAACTGTAATCCCTGCCATCTCTACACCACAACCAAAGAGCATAAATCCGATAGCAGACATCTTAGCAGAGGCAGGCATCCCCTCGCAGAATGGGGTAATATTCCAACCTGCATTAGGGAGATTCATAAAATGATTCATTGCATTCTCCATTGCACTCCCCATAAAAGCTGGAGAGACTGCATAATAATTTATGGAGGCCCCAAGTACCATTATCACTCCCGAAAGAATAGCGGTAAAGCGCACCCCCATTTTGTCAAGAATAATCCCGGCAAATATCAAAAAGAAAAAGAATACATTTAGAAATGTCTCCGATCCTGCAAATCGACCGTAGTCAGCAGGTGACCAACCTCTATCAGTCACCATCATATCCATAATAGGAGAGATGACATCCATAAAGATATAACCGAAAAACATCGCAAGAGCAAGAAGAACAAGGGCGGTCCAACGTGCCGCCGGGCTGTCCTTCAATAGTTTTGTAGTTTTTTCAACCATGGTAATATTTTTTTAAGTTTTAATTAACAAGTTTCGAAAGTAGTTAATTTCGATTAAACGACAAAAAAATCTTGTCAATAACTTTTATTTTTTCATATCAGTTATTAGTCGTATCTTAGCAGGTCATTTAATCATAAAAAAAATAGCTATGTCACTAAATAAAGTAATGCTGATTGGAAATGTTGGCAAAGACCCTGAGGTCAGACATTTGGAGAGCGGAGCTGTAACAGCTTCTTTTACTATTGCCACTACTGAAAAGTATAAAGATAAAAGCGGAGAACAGAAAGAACAGACTGAATGGCATAATATTGTTTGCTGGAGAAATTTAGCAGAAATTGCAGAAAAATATGTTAAAAAAGGGAGTCAACTCTTTGTTGAAGGTAAAATTCGTAGCCGCTCCTATACTGACAGGGATGGTAATACACGATATATTACTGAGATAGTTGCTGATACATTCAAGTTATTAGGGAGAAAAACAGATGGTCAACCATCAGGGAATTATCCCTCTCAACCCTCTTCTAATGTCAGGAACTCACCTGCTGCACAGCCTCCTGTTGGCGCAGAGCCTGAAATCTCTTTAGACGAAGGGGATGATCTTCCGTTTTAATTAACAATAATCATATAAATAGATAAATCACAATGAAAATAGACGTTGTTTTAGGATTACAATGGGGTGATGAAGGGAAAGGGAAAATAGTAGACGTTTTAGCAGATACTTACCCTGTAATAGCAAGATTTCAAGGGGGACCTAATGCAGGGCATTCAATTCATTTTGACGGGATTGAGTTCGTCCTTCACACTATCCCTTCCGGGGTTTTCAGAAAAAACACTATCAATATAGTAGGGAATGGCGTAGTAATAGACCCTATTATTTTCAGAGAGGAGTGCAGAAAGCTTGAAGCTATTAATGTACCTGTTAAAGAGAGGGTTTATATCTCTAAAAAAGCACACTTTATCCTCCCCACTCATAGAATAATAGATGCGGCTTCTGAGGCTGCTAAAGGTAATTCTAAGATAGGCTCCACCCTTAAAGGGATAGGACCTACATATATGGACAAAGCGGGAAGAAACGGACTTAGAGTCGGAGATGCACTTGCCGATGATTTTAAAGAGAGATTTGCAACATTAAAAAGGAAACATATCTCTTTCTTAAAACAGTTCGATTACACTTACGACCCTCAGGAGAATGAGAGTGAGTGGTTCGAAGCCGTAGAGTTTTTAAAAGAGTTTAAGTTGATAGATGGAGAGTACTTTATAAATAAAGAGGTTGAAAACAAGAAAGTCTTGGCAGAAGGTGCCCAAGGGTCACTACTTGATATAGACTTCGGCTCATACCCCTTTGTCACCTCCTCCTCGACCATCTGCTCAGGTGCCTGTATAGGTCTTGGAGTTCCACCTACATCTGTAGGAAATGTCTATGGCATTTTTAAGGCTTATTGTACCAGAGTTGGTAGCGGTCCTTTTCCTACCGAACTCGACAATGAACTTGGACAAAAGTTAAGAGATATAGGAAAGGAGTATGGCGCAACTACAGGGAGACCCCGCAGAACCGGTTGGCTTGACTTGGTGGCATTAAAATATGCAGTAATGATAAATGGTGTTAAGGAGTTGATAATGATGAAAGCAGACGTTCTTGATACTCTAAGTACCATTAAAATTGCAACATCCTACATAGTAAATGGCGAAGAGACCGACAGAGTCCCTTTTGACACTTTTGCCGATATTAAACCTGTTTACAAAGAATTTAAAGGGTGGGAGAAGACATTGTCCAATATTACCAAAGAAGAGGAACTCCCATTTGAGTTTATGAATTATATACGGTTTATTGAGAAAGAGACCGGGGTACCTATTAAAATAATATCACTGGGTCCTGACAGGAAACAGACTATAATTAGAGAGGCATAGCTTAAAAAATGAACCTATTGGAAGGGGTTAATACTCCAAAAGATATAAAGAATCTAAACATAAAAGAACTCGAAACTCTCTGCTCCGAAATAAGGGAGTATATGATTTCTTGCTGTTCTCTTAATCCGGGACACCTTGGGGC
>CAZXOP010000026.1:19372-20540 GCA_964642235.1 uncultured Muribaculaceae bacterium | reverse complement strand
GAGAGGAAAGTATAACGAAATAGATGGTAACGGCACCATAGAGGAGATTTTCGAATAAGTTGCAGCTTTAGTAGTATGAGTGGTTCCAATTTTATAGATTATGTTAAACTCTTCCTCGCCTCCGGCAATGGGGGGAAAGGTTCAATGCACCTACACCGCGAAAAGTTTGTCCCTAAAGGGGGACCTGACGGTGGTGATGGGGGGAGAGGTGGACATATTATTCTTCGTGGGAACCCACAATATTGGACTCTGATACACCTTAAATATCGCAAACATATTAAAGCAGAGCACGGTGTGGCAGGGAGCGGATGCCTCCGCACAGGTGCAGATGGTAAAGATGTTATTCTCGATGTTCCCCTTGGGACTATTGCAAAGCATGCAGAGACAGAAGAGGTTATATGTGAAATAGTGGAAGCAGGCGAAGAGAAGATCTTGGTCAAAGGGGGACGCGGTGGTCTTGGGAATGCTAATTTTAAGACCTCCACAAACCAAACTCCACGCTATTCACAACCGGGGGAACCCGGAGAGGAGGGGTGGTTTATATTGGAACTAAAACTACTTGCAGATGTAGGACTTGTAGGGTTCCCTAATGCAGGGAAATCGACATTGCTCTCTGTTGTTTCAGCAGCACGTCCAAAGATTGCAGACTACCCATTTACCACCCTCGAACCTAACTTAGGTATTGTAAATCATCGTGAAGGACACTCCTTTGTAATGGCGGATATCCCCGGAATCATAGAGGGTGCCCACGAAGGGAGAGGATTGGGACTTAGGTTTTTAAGGCATATTGAACGAAATTCCATGCTCCTCTTCTTGGTCCCCGCAGATTCGAAAGATATTCTAAAGGAGTATAAAATCCTTCTTAGGGAATTAAAAAAATACAACCCTGAACTACTTGATAAAGAGAGAGTACTTGCAATTTCTAAGTCTGACATGCTTGACGAGGAACTAAGACAAGAGGTTAAGAAACATCTTCCAAGAACCATTCCTACAATTTTTATCTCATCTATTACATTAGATGGGATACAGGCTCTTAAAGATTTACTTTGGAAAAAATTGAATTAATGGAAGGTTTACTCGGTTTAGATAGAGATATTTTAGTTGCAATCAATGGAGCTCACTCCCCTTTTCTCGATTGGATTATGATTTTTTTCTCTAATATCCCTAT
>CAZXOP010000026.1:0-19272 GCA_964642235.1 uncultured Muribaculaceae bacterium | reverse complement strand
AAGAGGTGGTGGAGTATCTCTATTATTACCTGGGCATCAGTGATGAGTTATAGTAGGATTTATCTTGCAAGACATTACCCGCTCGATGTTATTTGTGGTGCTTTGGCAGGTATATTAATTGCCGTTTTTATATATAATATTTGGAAATATCTTATTAAATTTATTGAAAAGAAAAGTTATAAAAAATGCTCTGTTACATAGATAAAACTACTAATCCTTATTTTAATCTTGCAGCCGAGGAGTACCTATTTAAAGAGATTAATGAACCGGTTTTCAGGCTCTGGAGAAACTCTCCCTCAGTGATTGTTGGGAGAAATCAAAATACACTTGCTGAAATAAATAACGAGTTCATACTCAAAAATCAGATCCCCGTGGTAAGGAGACTGACAGGAGGAGGTGCGGTTTTTCATGACCTTGGAAATATTAATTTCACTTTCATAGATACACGTATTGCCGGAGAGGATACAGCACAGATGTTCAGGAGGTTTACAAGCCCTATCATCCAGGCTCTTAAAAACCTCGGAGTAAATGCCTATCTTGAGGGGAGAAACGATTTGCTGATAGATGGAAAAAAGTTCTCAGGAAACGCTATTTGTGTTTACAAGGAGAGGGTGCTTCAGCATGGAACACTCCTTTTCTCATCTTCTATGACTAACTTATCTGAGGCTCTTAATACTCGTCCGGAAAAGTTTATGGGTAAAAGCGTGAAATCAAATGTTTCGAGAGTTACCAATATCTCCGAGCATCTGAACCAGCAGATTAGCGTAACCGACTTTATGGCGTACATTAAAGATTTTGTAATTTCTAATAGCGATAATGTATCACTTGCAGAGTATTCGGAGGAGGATAACTCTATCATCACCTCTCTTTGCGATAACAAATACTCTACCAGAGCATGGAATTACGGGGAATCACCTAAATATCGTTTCTACAATAGTGCTAAATTCCCAAGCGGATTTATAGAAGTCTATTTAGATATTGAAAAAGGGAGTATCACAAACTGCCGTATAATGGGGGACTTCTTCTTTCTCCGTCCTATAGAGGAGTTAGAGAGTGCTCTTGTGGGGACTCCTCATAGACACGATGATGTTTTTTCTGTACTTTACCACCTCCCTAACCTGCTTTCAGACTATATAGGCGATGTGGAGCCGGCCTCTTTTACGATGATGCTCTGCAATTAATCTATTTAAGGATAAATTTAACATCCACAGCGGAGGTTATTCTAATCTTTTCAAAATCAATATTAGGAGCCACATAATCAGACTCTGACATTGATTTACGACTCATCATTAACCCATAAGAGGCATTCTGTAAACGATAATCATACCCGGAGTTATTGTCTGAGATATATAGTGCACGTCCTACCTCTTGTGATAGCGGTTTGGTTAATGCCACTGCTTTACTATATGCATTTTTAACTGCTTTTGTACGGCACTCATTCAGAATGGATTCACGTTGAGAGTGGTCTACTCTCTGAATGGAGGTGTTCGAGATTCCTATGTTTTCAAGTTTAAGCAAAACACGGCTCGCCATCTTTGCATCTGAAACTTTTAGAACATACTCCTTAGTCTTCATAACATCTTTTGACTTCAAAAGATAAAACTTATAGTTACTAAGCATATCACTCAATTTCAAATCCATATCAGTATTTATATTCAATGACTTTAATGCTGTAATCATCTTCCCCTCTTGCTCTTCTACAGAGACCTTCCCCTTACTATCCGCCTCTGCAATAACTATTTGAATATAAATTTCATTCGGTGTAACCAATGTATCAGCATACCCGTTCACCTCTATATAAGGTTGATCAATAAAATTCTTTGTCTGCCCGAAAACATTTGAGGTCACCCCAAAGAGGAGTGCCAAAGCTAAACCTGTGTTAAAAATAATCCTTTTCATAATCGATGTATTAATATTTAACATACGATTTATCAAAAAGTAAGCCGCAAATTAAAAAAGCTGCCCTTTCGAGCAGCCATCATTGTTATTAGAATATGTAATATGACGGGTTCGTTATTTGGCGAACCTCTTTTGTTTTGTTTTAATCAACATATCTTTCAGAATATCTGCGCAATCATTTACTGCGTCCTCAAAAGTATTGCCGTTACGCTCGACAATCAAATCATCACCCGGAATAGCCAGCCTCACCTTAACTGTCTTACGATGATCTGGTTCTACTGAGAGGGTAACATCGACTCTAATGATGTTGTCAAAAAATTTAGACAATTTACTTAACTTCTTGTCGATGAAATCTAGAAGTTTGCGATCTGCATCAAACTTGATTGATTGAACTCTAATTTCCATTTTTACCTCCATTTTTTGCTCGTGGATGAGCGGTTAAATATGTTTTTTTCAATTGCTCAAAAGAGTTATGGGTATAGACTTGCGTTGCCGCAAGTGAAGAGTGCCCTAAAATCTCTTTTATACAATTAAGATCTGCACCGTTATTAAGGAGATGGGTTGCAAGGGAATGTCTAAGAACATGTGGAGATTTCCTGCCGGAAAACCCCTCAACACCCGATAACTCCTCTTTTACAATATTGTTAACGAACTGTGGATAGATTGGCTTCCCTTCATCTGTTACAAAAAAGTTGCCATTACCTCGGTTTGGAAACTCCTTTTTAATTCTCTCCAAATATAAGGAAATTTCTTTACATACAGAAATTGTAATAGGAATTTCTCTCGGTTTATCTCCTTTTCCGATTATCCTGAATACCCTTCTTGAAGAGTCAAAGTCCCCCTCCTTCAGGGAAACGAGTTCACTCCTTCGCATGCCGGTAGCATATAAAATCAAGATAATCATTCTGTTTCTATAACAATGGAACTTATCTGCATCGGAATCCTCCTCGTTCTGAACACCCCCTCCTTGAAGATATTTGGTCAAAGCACCTTCGGTATAAAATTGAGGAATTTTCTTTGACTCCTTAGGGCGGTAAACTTTCCTCACAGGATTTGAAGGGAGCATGGAGAGTTTTACCAAATAATTACAATAGCTGCTTAAAGCGGAGAGTTTAAGATTAAGTGTCCTCGAGTTAAGTCCACTTTCAAGTCCTAAGGCGATAAAACCTCTTAGATTAGTCGAAGTAAGCACATCAAGAGCCTCATCGTCAGTTAAAAGGAGAGGCTGCTCTATCCCCTTCTCAGGATACATGTAGGTATAGAACTCGGTAATGGCCTCCCTATATAAAGAGTATGTTCGTGGGGAATATCTTCTCTGAACTTTAATATATGTGAGAAATTCGTCTAACAGCATAAAAACCTCCTCTGCAAATTTAAAAAAAATAGTTGTAATTGTTGCAGTTTTAAGAATATTATTTACCTTTGCACCCTTAATAAAAAGGAGGTGGTAAACTAAATGATTATAGTACAAGTAAAAGAGGGCGAAAATATCGAGAGAGCTTTAAAGAAATTCAAAAGAAAATTTGAGAAGACGGGTGTCGTACGCGAACTTCGTAGTAGGAGGACTTTTGAAAAACCTTCAGTATTGAACAGAGCACAGAAACAAAAAGCTATATACGTTCAGAAACTCCAAATTCAAGAAGACTAAATTTAGGTTTCTAAAATATAAAAACAGACATTGCTAACGCTTTGTCTGTTTTTTTGTAACTTTGTCTGTTGATTCAATACATCAAAATAATATGAACGATTTTCAAAAAGCCATCATCACAGGGATACCTGATGAACTACCACAGCCAAAAGAGTATGATTTTAAGATAAACCATGCCCCAAAGAGAAAGAATATCCTTTCTGCTAATGAGAAAAAACTTGCCCTAAAAAATGCTCTAAGGTATTTCCCTTCAAAGCACCATGCCACACTACTTCCTGAATTTAAAAAGGAACTTGAAGATTATGGTCGTATCTATATGTACAGATTCCGCCCTGATTATAAAATTTACGCTCGCTCGATAGATGAGTTTCCTCATAAAAGCCATCAGGCTGCTGCAATAATGCTTATGCTCTCAAATAACCTTGATTATGCTGTAGCGCAACACCCTCATGAGCTAATTGTATATGGTGGAAATGGTGCCATATTCCAAAACTGGGCACAATATCTCCTTACAATGCAGTACCTCTCTCAGATGACTGATGAGCAGACTCTTGTCCTCTACTCCGGACACCCTCTCGGACTCTTTCCCTCTAACAAAGAGGCTCCAAGGGTGGTGGTGACCAATGGAATGGTTATCCCTAACTACTCAAGTCAAGACCACTGGGAGAAATTTAATGCCCTCGGTGTTTCACAATATGGACAGATGACTGCAGGCTCCTTTATGTATATAGGACCACAAGGGATAGTTCATGGAACCACCATCACTGTTCTAAATGCTGCAAGGATGCAGAACAGAGGAGGGGACGATATTCGTGGGAAAATATTTATTAGTTCCGGACTTGGGGGGATGTCAGGTGCACAACCAAAAGCTGCTGTAATAGCAGGTGTTGTCGGAATTATTGCCGAGATTAACCCTAAAGCTGTCCAGACAAGGTATTCACAGGGGTGGGTGGATGAAGTCTATACTGACCTTGATTTATTGATCCAAAGAGCTAAAAAAGCGAGTGAAGCGAAGGAGGCAGTCTCCCTTGCATACCAAGGGAACATTGTGGACTTGTGGGAGAAACTTGCAGAGGAGGGGGTTCATATTGACCTTGGGTCTGACCAAACCTCACTTCATAACCCATGGGCAGGAGGTTATTATCCGGCAGGGGTCTCTTTTGAAGAGTCAAAACAGATGATGGCAGAGAACCCCGAACAGTTCCGCGAGGAGGTGAAAAAATCACTACGCAGACAAGTAACTGCCATTAATAAGTTAACAGCCAAAGGGATGTACTTCTTCGATTACGGAAATGCTTTCCTTCTTGAATCTTCCCGTGCCGGTGCAAATATCCTTAAAGAGGATGGTACATTTATATACCCTTCTTATGTTCAAGATATTATGGGGCCTCTCTTCTTTGATTACGGGTTTGGTCCTTATCGCTGGGTCTGCACCTCATCTAAACCTGAAGATTTAGCTCTATCAGATTTAATCGCTGCTGAGGTAATAGAGGAGATAATGAAGAGTGCACCTGCTGAGATTCAATCTCAACTCTCAGACAATTTACATTGGATTAAAGAGGCTGGTAAGAATAAGCTCGTAGTAGGCTCACAAGCAAGAATACTTTATGCTGATGCCGAAGGGAGAACAAAAATAGCATTAGCAATGAACCGTGCTATAAGAGAAGGGCGTATTTCGGCTCCTATCGTACTTGGAAGAGATCACCATGATGTTTCAGGGACAGACTCCCCATATCGTGAGACCTCTAATATATATGACGGCTCCTGCTTTACGGCTGATATGGCTATCCATAATGTTATAGGGGACTCTTTCCGTGGTGCCACTTGGGTCTCCATTCATAATGGAGGAGGAGTAGGTTGGGGAGAGGTTATAAATGGAGGTTTCGGGATGGTAATAGACGGAAGTGAGGAGGCTGATAGAAGAATAAAGTCTATGTTGCATTGGGATGTAAACAACGGTATTGCACGTAGAAGCTGGGCTCGTAATGACGGAGCTATCTTTGCTATAAAGAGGGAGATGGAGAGAACCCCTCTCCTAAAAGTAACTCTACCAAATATCGTGGACGATAAACTTTTTAATTAAAAGTTACTCCCATACCAAATAAGCTGAAACAAGCCAATGATTTAGTTTGTTTCCTTCAGCCTTTTGTGCGTTAGGAATCTCTATTTTAAGGGTATGCTCTCCGTAAGAGAGATTATGAAGCATTATGGTAACCGGCTCTACTGAGCTCCCCGGACACCAGTTCGAACGAGATAAATCTGAAGATGCAATAGGCTCTTCAATAACCTTTTGAGCTCTGCCAAGACTGTCGATATATGCCACTTTTCTCTCTCTGAGCCAAACACCGGAAGTAGGGTTAAATCTTCTAAATGAGGCACAGTCTCGTCTCCAAGGGGTAAAGCTTAATAGCTCTGCTCCATCAATAGAGAGCCTGTTCTCACAAGGGGTAAACTCATCTCCGCCACTGTGTCCCCCATGCCCTGTAACTATATATTTTAATCTTATATTTTTTGCCCCTTTAGGGATATTAAAAGGTATCTCAACACCCTTTTTTGAGAAGATATCAGGAAGCCCCTGCCCTAAATAATAGACGGTATTAATCAGTGGTAAGAGACTCTGTTTTATTAGTTTATCACTTTTTACGATACTCTCCTCCACTGTAAGTTCAAGTGAAAAATTATACCCTTGAGGTGTCCATGTATCTATAAAGACCCCTACCCATACCTCCTCCTGCATTAAAGGGTATAAATCTGTAATATCATGGTTCCACTCCACACTTTCTGCCCAACCATCAATATATACAGGTAATCGCTTATTGGTATTTGAGGTATCTTTCAGGCTGAAATGTCCTACCCCGAACGGAGTCATAAACCTCATTATTTCAGTAGTAGGGAGATACCCCTCCCCTGCGACAATCCCTTTCAATGAACCATATTTCAGAGAATCGACCTTCGGATACTCTCCGCTCCCCTCTGCTACCTTAATCATATTCACCACAGAAGATGAGGGGATAATAAAACAAGAACCGGACTTATCCCATGGGTCTCCGTTCGAAGTAACCTCAACCCTTGCATTAATTCTAATATCCCTTTTATATTTTGGAATGGAAACCTTGGTTAGAAAAATTCTCCCATTCCCCAAAACTTTCATCTCTCCTACCTGATTAACTCCATTTTTATAGAGTTCCGGATTAAAACAGAGATTAACTTTATCAAATGGTTTTGTTTGATAGACTCTTTTCATTCTTGCTGCTTCTACCTCTCCGAAAAAGAGAAGGAGGAGAATAGGGATAAAAAATATTTTTAACTTCATACTCTGTTTTTATTAACTTCGCAAAAATAATACTTTATAAGAATTAAGCGACAATAAATATGAAAGAGATCTATTTGGCAGGTGGTTGCTTTTGGGGAACGGAGCATTTCCTAAAACAGATAAACGGAGTAACAGAGACTGCTGTCGGATATGCCAATAGCAGCGTTGAGTCCCCTTGTTATAAGGAGGTCTGTGGTGGAAAGACAGGTGCTGTGGAGGGAGTAAAGGTTCTCTATAACCCCTCAGTTTTACCTCTTGCAAAACTATTGACTCTCTTTTTCAAAACAATAGACCCCACTCTGCTTAATCGTCAAGGTGGAGATTTTGGGGAGCAGTATAGAACAGGAGTTTACTATACTGATAAAAATGATATAAAAACCATACAAGAGGAGATGGAGAGACTCCGACAAGGGTATCAAGAGGAGATAGTAACCGAGGTGGCAGAACTTGGTAATTTCTATTCTGCCGAAGAGTATCATCAAGACTATCTCGATAAAAACCCAAAAGGGTATTGCCATCTCTCCCCCGCCCTATTCCAAATGGCTCGTGAAGCTAATTAGCAGGGTATTTAAAACAAACATCCCCTTATCGAAAATCGATAAAGGGGTGTTGAAATAGGTTTAGAGATTAGCGATTCCTATGCATAACATTGTCACCATTTTCTCTTTTGTGTTTTCTTTCAACTCCGCTTCTCATTGCGTCACCTCTTCCATTCCTTTCGCCACCCTTCCCTAACATATAACGGGTAGAGTGATCACAATACCTTTGATCTTCAGGAAGTGATTTCCATGTAGAATGTTTATAAGCAGCATTAATCTTCATCTTTTCATTCTGCAGCTTAGTAATCTCGTCGATTTTAGCATCGATTACCTTCATGTCCGTATTTTCATCTAATACGAGAGCTCGTAATTCAGCCTTTTTAACATTCAGGGAGTTGTTAATAGAGAGTAGTTTTTTATCACGGTTAAGTTTAAGGTCGTTCGTTTGATTTGTCTGTCCAAAAATAGGCATTGCTAATAAAGCAGCCAGGGAAATAATAATTAACTTTTTCATTTTTAATGTAATTTTAAATTAAACTTAAACTGTGTCAGATATAAGACTGACATAAATCGAAAAGGTTTAATCAATATCTATTTATTGGCATAGGTCTAAAAAATATCTATATTTGTAGGATATTTTAAAACATAAAATAAAAATCATAAATATGGCAGAAAAATTATTTACCGAATTTCCCCCCGTTACAACGGCGGAATGGGAAGCGGTAATCAATCAAGACCTAAAAGGGGCTGATTACGAGAAGAGACTCGTATGGAAGACCCAAGAGGGTTTCTCGGTTCGCCCGTACTATCGCTCTGAGGATTTAAAGAATCTACAGTACAAAGGAACGGGTAGGAGCAACAATAGTTGGTTTATTCATCAGGGAGTTTGCTGCTGCGATGGAGACTATGCAAAAGCAAACAAAGAGGCTAAAACTCTCCTTACAAAAGGGGTAGAATCACTTGCTGTTTACATTGACAACAGAAAGGTTCAGACCACAAAGGAGTTTGCCACCCTTTTAGATGGAATATCTCTAACAAAAGTACCTGTTACTTTTTGCGGATGTTCATTAAAAAACAGAGAGACACTTTATAACTTCTTAAAGTACATTGATACTTTAGGTGTTAATAAAGATAGTGTTCGCGTTCATTTCGATTTTAATCCCATCATGAGTCTTACCACCAAAGGGTATTTCGAAGAGGATAACTCTTTCGAACTCCTTGCCGAGTGTATTAAGGCGACCGCAGATTACAAACTCATCAGTGTCATCTCTGTGGATGGATTCTCTTTCAATAGTGCAGGTGCTACTGCTACTCAGGAACTTGCATACGCACTCTCGATAGGGAGCGACTATATTGTACGTATGAAAGAGTTTGGCATCTCAGCAAAGGATGTCGGAAGAAAAATAATCTTCTCTTTTGCTATCGGGAACTCCTATTTTATGGAAATAGCAAAATTCCGCGCTGCCCGCACTCTTTGGAAAAGCATTGTAACTACCTATAAGTCAAACTGCCAACGCTCCAAGAAAATGGTTATTCATGCCACTACAAGTGATTGGAACAAGACAGTTTATGACTCTTATGTAAATATGCTTCGTGTTACCACTGAGGCTATGAGCGCAGCGATTGCAGGGGTAGATTTCTTAGAGGTAACCCCTTTCGACTTCGCATATCGCGTTCCAAATGATTTCTCGAATCGTATTGCACGCAACGTGCAGAGTATATTGAAAGCCGAGTCAAATTTCGATAAGGTTACAGACCCCTCTGCAGGTTCATATTATATTGAGAATCTCTCAAACTCTCTCGGAGAAGCTGCTTGGAAACTCTTTGCCTCCATCGAGGAAGAGGGTGGATTTATTGCCAAGTTCTGCAAAGGAGATATCCAGAGTGATATTAAAGCCATTGCCCTTCAAAAAGAGAAAAATCTTGCCACCAGGAGGGAGACACTTCTCGGCACGAACCAATACCCTAATTTCTTAGAAACAGCGGACCCTTCTGTTACCAAAGAGACTGTTTCAAAGGATGTTCCTACCATTATGGGGATGCCGCTCCAGGCTGCAAATACCAATAGAGAGAGGATTGCGGAGCCTTTAAAGACCTTCCGCGTCGCTCAAGACTTTGAGCTGCTCCGTCTCTCCACCGACCGCAGCGGGAAAGAGCCCAAGGTATTTATGCTCACCTACGGAAATTTGGCAATGTGTCGTGCAAGAGCACAGTTCTCTTCAAATTTCTTTGCTGTCGCAGGGTTTAGAACAATAGATAACAATCGCTTCGCCTCTATCGAGGAGGGGGTACAGGCTGCTTTGGAGGCAAAAGCCGATATAGTGGTTGCCTGCTCCTCCGATGAAGAGTATGCAGAAGGTGTACCTCAAATCAACACCCTTCTTGGTAATAAAGCACTTCTTGTGGTCGCAGGGGAACCTCTCTGCAAGGAGGATCTTATTTCAAAAGGAGTTACCAATTTCATAAGTGTAAAGAGCAATGTCTTAGAGACTCTTCGTGATTATCAGGCAAAACTCGGAATTAAAACCCTCTAAAATTTGAAGAAATGCGTCCGGATTTTAAAAATATCAAAATAAGTTCAGAACTTGACGAAAAATGTCACAGTTCTGCAAAATCTAAAAATTGGCAGACTCCCGAACAGATAGAGGTTAAAGGGGAGTATTGTGCAGAAGACCTCAAAGGGATGGAGCATCTCGATTATGCAGCGGGTATAGCCCCTTTCCTTCGCGGACCATACAGTACCATGTATGTTATGAAGCCTTGGACAGTAAGACAATATGCAGGTTTCTCTACCGCAGAAGAATCCAATGCATTCTACCGCAGAAATCTTGCCTCCGGTCAGAAAGGGCTCTCGGTAGCATTTGACCTTGCAACACATAGAGGGTACGATGCTGACCATCCAAGAGTTGTGGGTGATGTGGGGAAAGCAGGTGTAAGTATTTGCAGCGTGGAAGATATGAAAGTATTGTTCGACCAGATTCCACTTAGCAAAATGTCTGTCTCCATGACCATGAACGGAGCCGTTCTCCCTATTTTAGCATTCTATATCGTAGCTGCACTTGAGCAGGGAGCAAAACTTGAGGAGCTTCAGGGAACGATTCAGAACGATATATTAAAAGAGTTCATGGTTCGTAACACCTATATTTATCCACCTGAATTTTCAATGAGAATCATCGGGGATATCTTCTCCTATACCTCTCGTTTTATGCCTAAGTTTAACTCTATCTCTATCTCAGGATACCACATGCAAGAGGCAGGTGCCACCAACGATATCGAGATGGCATATACACTTGCAGACGGACTTGAGTACCTTCGCACAGGGATAAAAGCAGGTATTGATGTAGATGCTTTCGCACCTCGTCTCTCCTTCTTCTGGGCTATCGGGATGAATCACTTTATGGAGATTGCCAAGATGCGTGCTGCCCGTATGATTTGGGCAAAAATCGTTAATCAGTTTAACCCTAAGAACCCTAAATCTCTCTCTCTTAGAACTCACTGCCAGACTTCAGGGTGGTCACTTACGGAGCAAGATCCTTTTAACAATGTGGCAAGAACATGTATTGAAGCTATGGCTGCCGCATTGGGACACACTCAGTCACTCCATACAAATGCTCTCGATGAGGCTATTGCCCTTCCCACAGACTTCTCTGCACGAATCGCAAGAAATACACAGATTTATATTCAGGAAGAGACCAATGTTTGCAGAGCTATCGACCCATGGGCAGGTTCATATTATGTGGAGAGTCTTACAAAGCAGATAGCTGAAAGGGCTTGGAAACATATTGAAGAGGTAGAGGAGCTTGGAGGTATGGCAAAAGCTATCGAAACAGGTATTCCTAAACTCCGTATCGAAGAGGCTGCTGCCCGTAAACAGGCTCGCATCGACTCCGATACAGATAAGATTATCGGACTAAATGAGTATCGCCTCGAGAAAGAAGACCCTATCGAAATTCTCGATGTGGATAATACCAAAGTTCGCGAATCTCAGATTAAGAGACTTCAGGAACTTCGCGCAAATCGTGATAGCCAGAAAGTTAAAGAGTGTCTTGCGGCTATTACCAAAGCAGTAGAGACTCAGAGTGGAAACTTACTCGAACTTGCTGTTGAAGCAGCTAAGCATCGCGCTACTCTCGGAGAGATCTCCGATGCTTGTGAAGTGATTGTTGGAAGATATAAAGCAGTAATCAGAATGAATACAGGTGTTTATTCGTCAGAGGTTAAAAACGACTCTGAATTTGAAAAGGCAAAAAAGATGGTTGCCGAATTTGCAAAAAAAGAGGGGCGTCAGCCTCGTATTATGGTTGCAAAACTTGGACAGGACGGTCATGACCGTGGAGCTAAAGTGGTAGCTACAGGGTATGCCGACTGTGGTTTCGATGTGGATATGGGACCTCTATTCCAGACTCCTGAAGAGGCTGCAAAGCAGGCTGTTGAGAATGACGTACATGTTATTGGTGTCTCCTCTTTGGCTGCAGGTCATAAAACATTGGTTCCTCAAGTGGTAGATGAGCTTAAAAAGCTTGGTAGAGAAGATATTATGGTGGTAGTTGGGGGAGTTATTCCCGCACAAGACTATGATGCACTCTATAAAGCAGGCGCCGCTGCCATTTTCGGTCCTGGTACCCCCATCGCCTTAGCCTCCATTAAAATCATGGAGCTGTTAGAGGCATAGTTGCTAACATTCAGAAGAGAAGGGGGTTA
This sequence comes from uncultured Muribaculaceae bacterium, assembly GCA_964642235.1. Taxonomy (GTDB): domain Bacteria; phylum Bacteroidota; class Bacteroidia; order Bacteroidales; family UBA932; genus CAYSND01. The sequence continues at coordinate 7,172 of CAZXOP010000026.1, read as the reverse complement.
AAAAACAATCCCCTTCTTCTTTTTTAAATTAAAACTAACTCCTTAATTTACATTTGTTGATAACTAAATTTGGAGCTTATTACTTTTTATCCTTATTATTCATATTTTTGCAGGTCAATTTATTGACTTAGGGAGATTATATGGTAGCAGAATACACAAAAGATTCGTTTGAAACACTTAAATGGAATGAACATATCAGACAGCGTTCCGGTATGTACATTGGTAATCTTGGGGATGGTAACGCCCCCGATGATGGTATTTATGTGTTAGTTAAAGAGGTTATAGATAACTCCATAGATGAGTATGCTATGGGGTTTGGGAAATGTATAGAGGTAACTATTGAAGATAAAACCGTCTCTGTAAGGGATTACGGAAGGGGGATTCCATTAGAAAGGGTCGTGGATGCAGCAAGTAAGATGATGACCGGTGCTAAGTTTAATAACGAAGTCTTTCAAAAGAGTGTCGGGCTAAACGGGGTCGGACTTAAAGCTGTAAATGCCACTTCAAGCTACTTTTTTATACAGTCATGCCGTGAAGGGAGATTCTTGAACGCCACCTTTAAGGGTGGGGAGTTACTCGAAAAGAGTGAAGGGGATACCAATGAAAAAAACGGCACTTTTGTAAAGTTTATCGCTGACGACCAGGTATTTGTAGGATATAACTACAATATGGAGTTTATAATCGATATGATTAAAAACTACTCCTACTTAAATACAGGGCTCTCTCTGAAACTAAACGGAGTGGAATATAAGTCTAAGAATGGGCTTCTCGATTTGGTTACGGAGGGGATGAGCGAAGAGCCTTTATACCCCCCTATTCATCTGATAGGAAAAGATATAGAGGTGGTATTCACTCACGGAGAGAGTAATGGAGAGAATATCTCTTCATTTGTAAATGGACAAAACACCACTCAAGGGGGGACGCACCTTGCAGCCTTTAGAGAGTCAATAGTTAGGACCATTAAAGAGTTTGCCAAGAAAGACTATGACCCTGCGGATGTAAGACAATCCATGGTAGGGGCTATAAGTATAAGAGTAATTAACCCAGAATTTGGAAATCAGACAAAGACCAAACTTAACTCTAAGGATGTAAGGGAGGGGCTCTCCGTAAGGAGTTTTGTGGGGGATTTTATAAAGGAAGAGTTAGATGACTACCTCTATAAATTCAAGAGTACCGCCGATACAATCCAAAAAAAGATTCAGGAGTCTGAAAAAGAGAGAAAGGCGATTTCCAGTATTCAAAAATCGACAAAGGAGAAGGTTAAAAAAGCGAGTCTATGTAACCGTAAACTCCGTGACTGCCGTGTCCACTACACTGACTCAAAGAACCCTAATGCAGACCTCTCCACACTCTTTATCACTGAGGGGGACTCTGCAAGCGGCTCCATCACCAAAAGTCGCGATCCGAATACCCAGGCAGTCTTTAGTCTTCGTGGTAAGCCTCTGAACTGCTACCAGAAAAGTAATCGAGAAATCTATAACAATGAGGAACTTATTCTGCTTAAGGCAGCTCTTGATGTGGATGAGGATCTCGATAATCTCAGATATAATAGAATCGTAATAGCTACCGATGCCGATGTGGACGGAATGCATATACGCCTCTTACTCATCACTTTCTTCCTTAAATTCTACCCCGATTTAATTCGACAGAAACACCTCTTTATACTTCAAACTCCCCTATTTAGGGTAAGGAATAAAAAAGAGACTCTCTATTGTTATAACGAAGAGGAGAAGGAGAAAGCGATTAAAACACTTGGTCGTGACCCTGAAATAACTCGATTTAAAGGTCTTGGAGAGATCTCACCCGATGAATTTAAGAATTTTATCGGAGAGGATATCCGTTTAGACCAGGTAAGACTCGGTCCTGACGACAATATTCCTAATCTGTTAGAGTTCTACATGGGACAAAACACATTAGATCGTCAAAACTTTATTCGTGAAAATCTCCGTTCAGATATAGTATTAGAAGTAGTATGAATCCAAAAATAGCCAAATTCTTCCTTACCCTTTTGGGATGGAGAGCCATAGAGCCACCGGTGCCTGAACCTAAATGTATAATCTTAGGAGCACCCCATACCTCTTTCTGGGATTTTATTGTCTCCTATTTCTATTATGCATCAGTGGGTGGAAAAGCCTATGTTATGATTAAAGACTCTTTTTTCGTTTGGCCCATTAAAAGACTCCTTCGATACTTAGGGGGAATCCCTGTTAACCGCTCCTCCACTAAAGCAGGGGCAAACTTGGTTAGGCAGACTATTAAAGCTTTTGAAGAGAGGGAATTTCTCCACCTTGCCATAGCTCCTGAAGGGACAAGAAAGCCTGTAGAGAATTGGAAGACAGGTTTTCACACCATAGCGAGGGCTGCAAATATTCCTGTCTATACAGGGTATTTCGATTGGAAAACCAAAACAGTAGGGAGAGGGGAGCGAATAGAGCTTACAGATGATGCAAAAGAAGACTTAAAAAGAATAAGACAATGGTATAAAGACAAAGGAGTTGAAGGCAAATATAAAGCCAACTTTAATACCGGGAAAGACTTGGTATAGTCTTTGTACGAATAACTTAAACCGATTATAATGCAATTTTTAAACCCCAAACACGAGACTCTTCGTTCTCTCTTTGATTACTGCACAAGTACTTTTAAAGACAATAAATCTTTCTACTATATAGGTGGTGAGGGATATACCTACGGAGAATTTGGAGAAAAAGCCCATTGGCTTTCAAAATTATTGACTAAATATGGGATAGGACTTGGTGATAAGGTCGCCATTCTATCACAAAATATGCCCAACTGGCCTGTCGCATTTTTCAGTGCTGTAGGATTTGGTAGGGTCGCAGTGCCACTCCTTCCTGACTTTTCACCTGCTGATATAGAGCAGATATTGAGTCACTCAGAAAGTAAGGCACTTTTTGTTTCAGATAAACTCTTTAACAAGATAAAAGAGACGGCTAGCAAAGCCCTCTCTCTTATAATTAATTTAGATAACTTTAGCATTATCAAGGGGGAGGAAGTACCTGAAAAGGAGTATCAAAAGATTCTTCCTGATAATCATAAAATAGACACCGAAGATTTAGCAAACATTATATACACTTCAGGTACCACAGGGAACTCTAAAGGGGTTATGCTAAGTCATAAAAATTTATGCGCCAACCTTTACTCCACCAACGAGTTAAGACCAAGTTATCCTTGGGATGTATGGCTCTCTTTGCTCCCATTACCTCATACACTTGAGGGGAGTTTATGTATGATACTTCCGATGCAGGCAGGGGCTTCTGTTTATTATATGGATAAAGCACCCACCCCATCAGTTCTTGTAGCAGCATTAGCAGCGGTTCGCCCCACTACTATCCTCTCTGTCCCACTTATTATTGAGAAAATGTATAAGTCCTCTGTCCTACCGAAGTTTACCAAAAACTCATTTATGAGGAGTCTATATGGTTTTTCACCTACCAGAAAACTATTCCATACCCTGGCAGGGAAAGAACTTAAAAAGAAATTCGGAGGGAGAATGCGATTCTTCGGTATAGGGGGTGCCAAGCTCGATTCAAAAGTTGAAAAATTTCTTCTTGAAGCAAAATTCCCATACGCCATAGGGTATGGGTTGACTGAGACTGCTCCCCTTCTTGCTGGGGCAAATCCGTCAATGGTAAAATTAGGCTCCACAGGACCTCATGTATTAGGTGTGGAGTTGAAATTAATAGATCAAGACCCCGCAACAGGTATCGGTGAGATTACTGCCAAAGGGGACAATGTTATGATGGGGTACTATAAAAACCCTGAAGCTACTGAGGCTGCATTTACCCCTGACGGATGGTTCCGTACTAAAGATTTGGGACTATTTGACTCAAAAGGGTGGTTATTTATCAAAGGTCGTACGAACAACACCATTATAGGACCAAGCGGCGAGAACATCTACCCTGAAGATATAGAGAGCGTTATAAACAGCCACTACTCTGTTGACGAATCTCTTGTTACCGAGTATAAAGGGAGACTTACAGCTCTTGTTCACTTTAATCAGGAGAGACTTCAGAACCTTATCAAGTCAAAAGATGAGCTTAAAAAGGAGATTATGGATTTCGTAAATGAAAAAGTCAGCAAATTCTCTCGAATAAGTGCAGTCGATGAACATGACCAGGAGTTTGAGAAAACCCCTACTAAGAAGATTAAAAGGTATCTATATAATAGAAACTTACAAGATAAAGTTTCAAAGAAGTAATCGGATATAGGGTCTTATTAGAGGTCTCACTAATATGAGATCTCTAATTTCCCTACATATTCGCCTCTGGCACCTGCCTGAACTACTACTACATCCTTTCCCTCTCTGTTTTTATATACTCTCTCACTCTTTAAGAAAGTATGAGAATGGCCACCAATAATAAGATCAATATTGGCACTTTTCTGTGCTAAAGTAATATCCGAAAGGGCTTTAGGGTTTTGGCTGCTATAACCTATATGAGTTAAAGCTATAACCATATCACAACCAAGAGCTTTTAATTTCGCCGACATCTCATCTGCCACCTTAAATCCATTCAAATATTTTACCCCTTTTCTTGAGGGCTCGGAAACGAGTGTTTTAAGATCGGACAAAATAGAAAATACCCCTATTTTAAGTCCCCCTTTCTCGATAATTACATACGGCTTAATATATGGTGCTAAAGGAGTAGTTGAAAAATCATAGTTTGCACAAATAATAGGGAACTTCGCTTTAGAAAGCCTTCTCGCAAGATCATCTACCCCATTGTCAAATTCATGATTACCGAGACAAACAAGGTCATATCCGAGCGCATTCATAACCTCTATCTCCATATCCCCCTTAAAGAGAGTAAAATAGGGTGTTCCCTGATTAAAGTCTCCGGCATCCATTATTAGGACATTCTCATTTTCACTCCTAACTTTCTTAAAGAACTCTCCGCGTCTATGAACGCCCCCTTTACCTCTCCCCTCACCCGTTCTAATCGGTTCTATCTGAGAATGAGTATCATTAGTATGTAGTATAACTATCTTTTTCTGAGCTGATAAATTGATTGAGACTGACAAGCAGATTACTACAATCCAAAAAGTTATAATTTTATTCTGTTTCATAATCTATCTATCTATTTATTAATTACTATTCTACCATCTTTCTTCCCCGATAAGACAATACCCTGCGCGGTTTTATCTTTAATATACTTTACGACAGCATCCCTTATAAAAACCTCTGTGTTAATTATATTTAGAGCAGATTTTCTTAGATTCAGATAATCTCCCCCATCAAGCAAAAAATCGATTGTGGCAAGTTTGTAAATTTTATTCTCATCCAAAGGGGAACCTCCTATAAGGCACTTGGTCATTTTTTTACTCTTAACCTCAATCTGCACTCCCCCCATAGCTTGGAACTGCTCCCTCTTGGCAAAAGAGTTGAGCAATTTTTTCAGTTCCGAACCTTTTATCTCTACAATCACTATCTTATTGTCAAAAGGAAAAACGGAAAATACATCATAGGTTCTTATTGCCCCTTTTGGGAGTTCTGAACGAATTCCTCCGAAATTAGTTAAAGAGAGAGCCTTATCCCCCTCCTTTAAATAAGGAGAGGCTGTTGCCAAAATTACATCAGCAGCGAGATTTGAAAGGGAACTCTCAGGCTGTCTTTTAGAGAGCTCGCTCTCCGAATACCCTATAATCTCCATTAACTCCTCTATCCCTGGATAATACTTGACAATAATCTCCTCCACAGGGGAGCTTCCACTCCCTTCATAAGTAGAATCCATCGCTACTCTCTCCCATCGGTATGAAAACTTCTGCGCAGAGAGTGAGAGTGTCAGCGTTAACATCATTACTAAAGAGACAATCTGTTTCATAATTTTAATATTTTATCCATTTCCAAAGGTCTTTCCATGTAGCTTTCTTTCCATAAGAGAGAATCCCTATCCTATAAATCTTTCCTGCCAAATAAGCTATTAATAGGAATGTTATTAAGAGTAGCCCAATCGATAATAGCAGTTCCCAAAGTGGGACTCCCCCCTCAAATGGGATTCTTGCAAGCATCACCATAGGGGAGGTAAATGGAATTATCGACCCCCAGAAAGAGAGGGAGCTATCGGGGTGTTGGAAGGTATGCAACATCATAAATATCCCCAAAATCAATGGCAGAGTAACAGGGAGTGTTAACTGCTGTGTATCTGCCTCATTATCGACTGCGGAGCCTATTGCTGCAAACATAGCAGCATATAAAAGGTATCCGAGAACGAAATAAATCAAGAAACAACCTATTATATAAGGGAAATTAATCTGAGAAATAGCTGTTATTATGCTTGCCATTTCAGAGTTTCCACTCCCCTCGGCAACAGATGCTATAACCTCTTCACTCCCCGGAACCATCTGTGTTACCTGCTCGGTCTGTGTACCGAGTTTACTTGCAATAAAGTCTTTACCGACTGCTAATTGGAATCCGAAAAGAAGCACAAAAGTTAAAACTATCCATATTAAAAACTGAGTAAGTGCCACACTTGCAACACCAAGTATCTTTCCAACCATTAGTTCAAAAGGCTTTACAGATGAGACTATTACCTCGACTATACGGTTTGATTTTTCATCTATTACACTCCTCATAACCATATTCCCGAACATTACCACGAACATATATATCATAAAGCTAAGAATATATGCTATCACCATACTTACCTCCACCATATTAGCCTTCTCCTCTCCCCCTTGTGACAGAGTGAAAGTATTGACTTTTACCTCTGTTTTAATATCCTTTAATATCTCCTCGATATTATCAATTTTATAAGATGAGATTTTATAGTTCTCAAGTGCTTTACTAACACCCTTGGAGATGGTGCTTTTCACCTCCATATTTAACTGTTTGGAAGAATATGTTGTAACTGAGAGATTGTTAGTAGCATCGAGAGGAGATATATTAACTAAAGCATATACCCCAAGTGCATCAAACCTCTTTTTCAAACTCTCTATATCATTATCCTCACTGATAACATAAGTTACCTCCTTACTACTTTCAAGTGTCGGAGCAATTATCCCTGAATTATCCACAACCATAACTTTCTGCTCCTCGTCTCCTCCCCCTGTCATCATCATAAGAGAAGGGACAATCATAAGGGCAGCAAAAAAGAGTGGAGTCAGGATAGTGGTTAGAATAAATGATTTCTTTTTTACACGAATGCTAAATTCGCGAC
>CAZXOP010000025.1:0-20577 GCA_964642235.1 uncultured Muribaculaceae bacterium | reverse complement strand
TATCATCATCATTATCGGTCATATTTGATGGAGAGTAGCTTGACCCCTCTCCTCCCCTAATATTATCAGCCGATACCGACTTAGGTGTTACCCTGTTTTTAAAGGCAGCATCCCTCTCTCTCTTAAACTCCATAAGCCTGAGAGAGTCATTAGGGTGTATCTTACCACGACGGTCAGGAGGGACATTTAACAGTAGTGTGGCATTTCTCCCTACCGACTCATAATATATCTGCATAAGTTTACTCACACTCTTGACTTGATTATGGGTAGAGGGGGAGTAAAACCACCCCGGGCGAATAGAGACATCTACCTCTCCGGGACTCCAGTGAGAACCATTGCAGTTACCACTATTGAGGGTATCCAATGGTGGAGCCTCTCTTCCTGGTAAGTACCCTGTAACGTTAAATGTGCTCCAGTTGGTGGCACCTGCAAACCCTCTTTCATTCCCAATCCATCTACACCCCGGCCCCGTATCACTAAATATAATGGCATTTGGCTGATTTTTATAAACTGTCTCTCTAAATAACTTCCAATCATAATGGAATTTCATCTCCACACCACAAGCCCCATCAAACCACTGCTCAAATATCTCCCCATAAGAGGAGAGTATCTCATCAAGGGTAGCTGCGAAGACATTATTATAATCTGCTGTCCCATAAGTAGGGTGATTCTGATCCCAAGGGGAGAGATAGACCCCCATCTTAATACCATACTCCTTACAAGCCTCTGAAAGCTCTTTTATAACATCCCCTTTCCCCTCTTTCCAAAGGGTCTCTCTGACAGTATGGGTGCTGTAATTGGTAGGCCAGAGGCAGAAGCCGTCATGATGTTTGGCTGTAACGATTATCCCCTTCAACCCCGACTCCTTTGCGATTTTAGCCCATTGACGACAATCAAGATCGGTAGGGAGAAATACCTTTGGATCCTCTTTTCCATCCCCCCACTCCACATCAGTAAAGGTATTAGGTCCGAAGTGAGCAAACATATAATACTCCATTTTCTGCCACTCTATCTGCTGTGAAGTAGGGAGTGCTCCATACGGAGTAGGAGGGGGAGTTGAACTCATTTCAAACTCGAGGAGCCCTCCAGCCATTATATCGGAGTGTTTTATATAGTTTTCAGAATGGGTTTTTCCATTTAGTTTAACACTTTTCACATACTTGTTTTCACGACTGTTATTATGAGCCACTATGGTAAAACTCTTCCCTCCCCCCACATTCATAGTTATCTTATCCATTAGCGGAGAGCCGAAATAATAGACTCCTCCGGCAGGGGCTACCTGATAGAATCCCATAGCAGACATTATGTACCATGCAGACATCTGTCCGACATCTTCATTTCCGCAGAGTCCGGCAGGTGCATCGTGATAAAGAGTGGTCAACACTTCTCGAACTTTGTCGGCGGTTTTCCACTGCTGACCTAACATAGTATAGAGGTAAAGAATATGATGACTCGGCTCATTTCCATGAGCATATTGCCCTATAAGTCCCGAAATATCAGGTGATGCCTCATCCCCTAAGTCACCTGTCACTATAAAGAGAGAGTCGAGTTTCTCGATAAATGCCTCTTTGCTCCCGAAAAGTTCCACAAGTCCCTCAACATCATGAGGAACAAGCCAGGTATATTGCCATGCATTCCCCTCAGTATAATCATCAACACGATGAGAAGAGCGGAAAGCATCAAAAGGCTCTCTGAATTTCCCCTTGGATGAAAGACCCCTCATAAACTTCTTCTCTGAGTCAAAGAAAAATTTATAAGCTTTACTTCTTTTATCAAAATAGTTATAATCATCTGTTTTTCCGAGCTTTAACGCCACTTGAGCCACACACCAGTCAGCAAGTGCATATTCGAGAGTTTTGGCCACGGACTCATTGGCATCTTCTAAGTCGTAAGGGATATACCCATACTTTTTCATCCATTTAAGCCCCCTCTCATCCAACATAGCTGAGGCTTTCATAGCTTCAAAAGCAGCCTCGGCATCTATATCATACCCTTTTAGAACCATATCGGCAAGAACCGGAATGCCGGGATTTCCCACCATACAGTTAGTTTCATTCCCCATAAGGTGCCAAACGGGGAGTTTACCCTGCTTTTTGAAAATATCGATCATGGTATTTCCCATATCTTTAACCTTTTCGGGATGGAGCATGGTCATAAGGGGGTGAGCTGCCCTATATGTGTCCCAAAGTGAAAAAGTGGTATAATTCACAAAAGAGGTATCGTTATAGACTTTAAGGTCGGCTCCGCGATAATCCCCATTCACATCTTGGAATAGAGAGGGAGCAGTCATCGTATGATATAAGGCGGTATAAAAGATTTTCTTGTCGGAGAGGTTAGTGGTCTCTACCTTAACCTTAGAGAGTTCCTCATTCCAAGCCCTATCTGCCTCTTTAACAGTTGCTGCGAAGTCCCAACCGGGGAGTTCCTCCTTCATATTTAACTTCGCATTCTCTATACTTACAGGGGACAATGCCACTTTTACCATCACCTCTTCACCCTCCTCGGTTCCAAAAGAGGCTGCTGCAAATATTTTCCCTACGGGAGTTTCGGGGAATTGTTCCAATAACTCCCCTGAGTGGTAAACAGCAAAATTCTTAACCGGTTTTGAAAATTCTGCCACGAAAAAGACCTCCTGAAATTCAGCCCACCCCTTCGATTTGCGATAACCGTAAAAGAGAGTTTCACTCTCCTGTTTTATAGAACAATCAAGGGGGGTATCCCACCCGATTCCACTCTGAAGGTCAAAAATAACCTTTGCATCCTCCGATTTAGGGAATTTGTATTTATGGAACCCTACCCGTTTAGTGGCAGTGAGTTCCACAGAGACACCATACCTGTCAAGATAGACTGAATAGAACCCTGGGCGAACACTCTCTTTATCATGAGAGAAGAGGGAGTAAATCCCTGATGCAGGGTCTTCTACTACCCCTCTTGCCATTTTCACCTCACCCACTGCAGGCATTAAAATTATATCACCGAGATCCCCCACGCCGGTTCCGCTTAAATGAACATGTCCAAACCCCACGATGGTAGAATCCACCCAATTATACCCTGAACACCAATCCCACCCTTGTGTTAATTGATTAGGGCCGACCTGAACAAACCCGAAAGGGAGATTTGCCCCCACAAAGACATGCCCGTGGTCCCCTGAACCAATATATGGATCTACATATTGAGTAAAATTACTCTCTTCCCCACTCTTGCAACCAATAATTACAAAAGGCAATAATAATAGTAATAAAAGTCGTTTCATAATATGTTATTTTTTAGATATCTATCTTATTTATTCATTATCACATTCATCTTTTCCACCACCTCTTTGTTTCCGGTAGCGACATCATTTACCTCTAATGGATCTTTTTTCAAATCATAGAGTTCGATTACGGTATTCCCTTTATTTGTATTCCCCATGTAACCTTTCCAATCCCCCATTCTAAGAGCCTTTGAGCCATTCCCTGCGGGAAACTCCCAATAGAGATATTCATGCTTCTTCTGTTTTTTCCCAAGAAGTGTCGGGAGAAAAGAGATTCCGTCTGTTTCAGCAGGGGCCTCTACCCCCTCTAAATCACAAAGAGTAGGCATAACATCCCAGAAAGCTGAAATATGATCAGACTCTCTCGCTCTCTTTATCTTATCGCCCCATGTAATAATCATAGGGACTCTTATCCCCCCCTCACGCAGAGAGGCTTTTACCCTCCCATTTTCACTGCTAAAAGGGGCTGCACTACTAAACCAAGGGGAGTCTGCCCCTCCTGTGGTCATGGTAGGACCATTATCGCTTGTAAATATAATCACGGTATTATCGTATATTCCAAGCTCTTTCAACTGCTGCACCAATAGACCTACTTGTTCGTCGAAGTAACTAATCATAGCAGCATAAGTAGCATGAGGGTATCTACATGGGAAATACTCCACCGCCGTATATGGCTTTTCATCTCCGAATTTCTCTACGTAATAGTCAACCCACCTCTTAGGTGCCTGGAGTGGGACATGCGGAATGGTGGTAGTCCACATAAGGAAGAAAGAGGTATCTCTGTTATTATTAATAAATGACTTTATCTCATTAAAGGAGAGATCCGGAACATACTCCTTCTGCCAATACTTCTCATAACTACTCTCTGAATAAGGGTCAGCCCCTTTGTCGAGAGGGGAGGCATGCGGAGGACGAAACTCATTGGTAAGGTATTCTCGTCTCTCATTTCGATAGACGAAAGGGGGAAAGTAAGTATGAGCCTGCCTCTGGCAATTGTACCCATAGAAAAAATCAAATCCCATCTTATTCGGGGTCCCTTCGGAGCCGGGGTAACCCAACCCCCACTTCCCCACACAAGCAGTAACAAGTCCCGCCTCCTTCATCTTGGTAGCAAGAGTTATGGTCCCTGCTTTCAAAGGGCGTTGCCCCTCAAGTGTGGAGTCCGCAAGCATTGCACTATGACTCCAAACATTGCCACGACTTGCCATCTCGTCATTGTTATTAAGCTGTGCATGACCTGTATGGAGCCCTGTCAACAAAACGCATCGCGATGGGGCAGAGACAGCAGCACCTGAGTAGTGCTGAGTAAAACGGATCCCTTTAGAGGCAAGTGCATCTATATTAGGGGTCTCTATTTTCTTCTGTCCATAACATGCAAGGTCTCCATAGCCAAGGTCATCGGCAAGAATGTAGATAACATTCGGCTTTTTACTCTTTTGAGGCGCAGGGGAACAGTTTACCCCAAGGATGACTGAACCGATAACTGTTCCTGTTACCCCGAAAACCAATTTTCTTCTCTCCATTATACTTAAATTAAGGTACTATTGAAAAACCCCAACTATAATTTACTTTAGCATCCACTAATGCATAATCCTCAGGTCTGCTCCCCCAACTATCAAACCCTCCTATCCCCATCTGCCTGTAATCGAGAGAAACCTCAACAAAATTCTGAGGGATTATGTCGTTAATATGACTCTGTTTACCCCTGTCGAAATCCTCAACACTATTATGTAAAACATTAAACTCTAAAAGTTCATCCGCTATAACCCTAAACCCATTAAACGACAACCATTTAGTATCACATCTATGTCCATTCTCCTGAGGGCGGACATAAGGGAAATATGAAATATCGGTATTAAGAGCATAGAGCCCCATCATAGAGCCTGCTTTTCTATCTACATAGTTCTCGTGAGGGCCTCTTCCGAAATAGGTAAACATATTATTGCTCTTAGGGAGTCTGAATCTTACACCTAATCTTGGAATCTCAGGTGTCCCTTCGGGTGCTGCAGAGTAGTTAAGTGCAGTATGGAGTTCACCGGAGGGGTAGAGGGTATAAACCAACTCGAGAGTATTACCCGGAGCAAGTCTATATTTAACATTTATTACCCCGTTTCCATCCTGCATACGGGCAGTGACATCAGAAACTGTGGGGGCATTTTTCCAAATAGCAAGCCTCACAGGCATATTGCTTCCGTAATCATTATCCACTGGAGCCCTCCAGAAATTAGGTCTTATACCGAAATTATCTGTAAAAACTTCCTTCCCTTTATATTTCAATGAGATAGCTGCACCTGAAACTTTATCGAGTACAAAGCTCACACTCTTAGAGGAGATAGTGATTTTAGTGGCATCCTCGGAGAGAGAGAGTGTGGCTCCCTTTGTTGCTATTTTCGTTGTAGTTTTAGAAGGGGCTTTAAGAATAAACTGCTCCTTAGCTATACTATATTTAGCAGGGATATACCTCTCCTCACTCTTGGTAATGAGGGAGAAATTAATAAGATAATGGTACCCCTCTTTCATAGATATTTTATCGAGAGGGATGGTAATCTGCTCTGATTTTTGAGGAGGAGTGGTTAGGTTAAGGCTCCCCTTCTTTATGACTTTTCCATCCTCTTCAATATTATAGAGGAGTTCATATTTAGATAAGTCTGTGAAATAGAATCTATTAGTAACCTCAAATATACCCTTCTGTTTATCTATCTCTTTGACAGCAAAGTTAGAGTAAGCATATTTAACCTCCTCTATGGCAGGGTGAGGCTGACGATTAGGGTTTATTAAACCGTTACAGCAGAAATTCCCATCACTCGGCATATTAACACCATAATCACCGCCAAAAGCCCAGAACTTCCTCCCCTCTTTATCATACTCCAACATCCCCTGATCGACCCAGTCCCAAACAAATGCACCTTGAAGATGAGGATACTGATATATATAATACCACTGTCTCCATATTCCCCCTGTGGAGTTACCCATAGAGTGTGAATATTCTGATGGCATGATAGGGCGGTCGCTTCCGGACTCCCCTTTTTCATGTAACCATTCCGCATCGGGGTATTGGGGAACATACATATCGCTATTCCACTCCCATAATGCCCTCTCATAGCAGATAGGTCTGTTCATCTTATTCTCCCCCTTCTCAAGTCTCTCTATCCACTCATAAGCTTTATAGAAATTATATCCGTTCCCTGCCTCATTCCCAAGTGATAAAATAGCTACGGAAGGGTAATTGGCTGTCCTTTTATACATCCCCTCGATTCTATCCAAATGGAGTCCCCAAAAATCCCTGTTATTTCCGAGAGAGCGTCCACGATTAAGGTTATACCCCATACCATGTGACTCAATATTGGCCTCTGTATAGACATAAATTCCTATCTCATCGCATAATTCATAAAATCTCCTTGGCTGAGGGTAGTGTGCGGTACGAACAGCATTGACGTTGTTCTTTCGCATTATCTCGAAATCCTTCCTCATTAACTCCTCGGTAACATAGTGACCTGTCACTTCGTTGTGTTCATGGATATTAACCCCCTTGAACTTAATAGGCTCGCCATTTACCAAAAAGAGGGAACCTACTATTTCAAACCTTCTGAAACCGACTCTGAAAGGGATATACTCCACCTTACCATCTGAGTTAACTGAAATTAGAAGTCTATATAGATATGGGGACTCTGCACTCCATTTCTCTACACCGGGGAGGGTTTTAGAAAAAGTAATTTCTGAACCGGAACTCTTCGAACTCTCCTGAGCCACCACACTCCCTTTTGCATCCAATAGTTCATATCCGACTGTTATCTCTTTTCCTGCAGCGTTAGAAAGTAATAGGTCTAAAGCAAAATACCCATCTTTTAACCCCTTATCAAGTTTAGAAACCACTGAAAAATCTTTCACAAAAGCTTTCGGCTCAGATGAGAGGTAAACATCTCTCTCAATACCACTTATTCTCCAAAAGTCCTGACACTCGAGCCAAGAGCCGCTACTCCAACGCATAATCTTAAAGACAAGGACATTACCCTTCTCTTTAAGAAGAGGTTTCCCATCTCTCTGTAGTCCGGTAAGTCTGAACTCTGCCCTATCTTTTGAGTTAGTAGAATACCCTATCTCCTCTCCGTTCAAATAGACATAAACCCCTGATTTGGCACCACATACATTTAAGATAATCTCTCTATTACCCCAGCCTGAAGGGATGTCAAACGTTCTATGATATACCCCCATAGGGTTCTTTTCAGGTAAAAGAGGGGGAGTTGGGTTCTTTGTTTGAAATTCATAAGGGTGATTTACATAGATAGCCACCCCATACCCTTGTCTCTCCCAGTTTCCCGGGACTTTAATATCATCCCAGGAGGAGACATTGTCCATATTCTCAACTCCTTCAGGAATCTCTCTATAGTCATCAGAATAGAGAAACTTCCATACTCCGTTAAGAGAGTAGTAGTAAGGGGACTCCTCGAATTTCTTGGAAAGGGCCTCCTCTTTTGAGTTAAATGAGATAAACTCTGTGCGATAATCTTCGCGATTAACTTTATATACCGATACATCTTTCCAATAAGGATTTAAGAGTAATGGCAGGAGCAAAAGAAATTTTATCATATCAGATTAAATTATTGGTGAAATAACATTTCGGCAGTTATTTTTTCAAAAGTAGTATTCCCCTCTTTTCTAATTTTAACATCAGCAGCATCCCAAACAGAAGGGACTCCACCGATAATATGGGATAAGAAGACCACCTTTATTTCATGCATTCCTGCAGCAAGAGCAACAGACTTGTCGTTACGTGAAAACTTCTTAACCTCATTTTTATTGTTAATTAGGAGTTTCCCATCAATCCATACTTCGTCATTGTTAGAGGAGAAGTAATAGACTCCATCCTCAGGAATATTTACAAACCCTGTCCCTATTGCAGCATAATGAGGGAAATTCCTAACAGACTCATTTGAAGGGTAAAGGGCTCTTAGTGCAAAGAAATCAGTTACAACAGACTCCTCACTCCACTCCCTTTCACTCTTATTTAACTCATCCACATTAAGATAGTAACCGGGGGTACTCTTCATAAGGATACCGGATTTAGGAGCCTCCAGAGTAAGTGCAGGTGCAAGTGTCTGCTTCTCTATGGTAATTGTACGAACAGGTGATTTCTTCCCTGATGGAAGAATAGTACAAATCTTCAGAGTAGTGGTCTTGTCGATGGTAATCGGCTCAGTATAAGTAGCCGAATTATCAGCAGGAATCGCTCCGTTAAGGGTATAAATAATCCTCATAGGACGAGTGGTGGTAAACTCAAGGGTAGCTTTATCGGTAAAAGCAACATAGTCACATGAGCCATTAGGCTGTTCAGGTAGAGGGATATGATAATTAATATTATGATTATCGAGACGCACAAGTGCATTTTCTATCCTTCTGGAAAAATCTCCGAAGTTCTTATTTTCAGGAACGCTCCATGCTATTTCTGAAAGGGCAATAGCTCTTGGCCACAATCTATACTCCACAAGGTCTGTGGTATAGAGATATTCTGCCCAGAGATTATTCTGAACTCCTATAATATGATGAGCTTTTCCGGACTCTATAAGCGACTGAGGAACAGGGTCATAACTATATACTTTTTCAAGTGTGGAATACCCACCGATGGCTACCGGCTCTATCTTACTGTCACCCTGATAATGGTCTATATACATCCCTTGACTTCCGGGAGTCATAATAGCATCATGCCCTTCGTTTGCTGCCGCAATACCCCCCTCTTCACCTCTCCATGACATAACAGTGGCAGTGGGAGCAAGTCCCCCTTCGAGAATCTCATCCCATCCGATAATCTTCTTTCCATACTTTGCAAGCATAGCCTCCACCCTTCTAATCACATAACTCTGAAGATACTCCTCGGCAGTATGATTTTTATTGCTCTTGAATCCCTCTTTTTTAATCTTAGCCTGACAGAGAGGACACTCTTTCCAACTACTCTTAGGGCACTCATCTCCACCAATATGGAAATACTCGCCGGGGAATAGTGGAGCCAATTCGCTTATAACATTCTCAAGGAAAACAAACATATCCTCTTTTCCTGGACACATAACAATATCCTCCACACCCCAAACTATCCTCGGAGTAATCGGTTCCCCTTTACAAGAGAGTTCAGGATATGCAGCAATAGCTGCTAATTCATGCCCGGGAACCTCTAATTCGGGAACAATGGTTATCTGACGCTCTGCAGCATAAGCTACTATCTCTTTAATCTCCTCCTGGGTATAAAAACCTGAGTGCTCAAATCCCTCTCCTTCAACTCTTTTTGACCCTATCTCTGTCAATAAAGGGTACTTCTTTATCTCCACGCGCCAAGCCTGATCTTCAGTTAAGTGCCAATGGAATCTATTAATTTTGAAAAGAGCCATTACATCTAACTGCTTCTTTATAAAGTCAACAGGTGCAAAATGGCGGCATACATCCAGTAGAACACCTCTATATCCGAAACGAGGTTCATCTTTAATATCCACTGAAGGAGCTTTCCACTCAATACCTGAAACTCTCTTCACACTCTCCACCTCAGCAGGGAGGAGTTGAAGGAAGGTCTGCATTCCATAAAAGAGTCCCGCAGGAGTCAAAGCAGTCACATTAACCCCTTCAGGTGTTACTTTCAATGAATACCCCTCCCCTTTGGAATCAAAGTTCTCGTCCAAAAAGAGGTTTATATTCCCAGGAGTCTCTCTCATCTCCACTTTTATCTTGGCACCTGTGGAGAGTTTAAGTTTATTCTCAAAGAAGTAGGCTATCGGCAACCCCTCCTTAGCATTTACAGTTATCTCCACATTTTTTCCCAAAACAAACCCATCTCCTTCAAGGAGTGTCATGGATAGTGGGGTGGGAATTATATTAATCCCCTCATTGTAAACACCTTTCTTGGCAGTGCAGGAGCCAAAAAGGATAATTGCGATGGCGGTTACTAAACCTACTAAAAATGTTCTTTTCATATTTTTTATTTTTTAATGTTATGATAATCAATGGTTATTACCCCTCCTTGAGGGATGTTGTCTCTCTCTAAAATCTGTATAGACCTCGTCTCTGAAGGGAGAAGATTAAAGTATCCATCCGAGAAGAGGGTGGGGAGCAGATGTTCCCCGCTCTGAGAGTCTGTTAAGTTTAATTTAACCCCCAACGCCACCACTTTAGAGGTGTTTTTCAGCTCCACAAAGAGTCCCTTAGCAGTTTTCTTAACTTTATGTGAGACCTCAGCCATTCCATTAAAGGGGGATTTGAACCCTTTTATATAATCATTTATTGAGAGAGTTTTCCCTGAAGAGTCTTTCAACAGAAGACGGATAATATAGTTATCGGGGAGCGTAGCGGTCATATCGGGGATAAAACACTCTGTAATGGTATTTGGGGCAGCCTGATAATTCTTCTCCACCCGTTTGGAGAGGAGCTTTCCGGTTTCATCATAAATCGAAAACTCAGCTGTAAGTTTCTTATAACTATTCCTCGTGGTATTTACAATAATAATCTTATTGTCAGGGAGATTCATCTGTATATGGAGAGGCTCGCAAGCCTTTTTAGAACCAAAATAAGAGCCGGGAGCTTCATAGTCATAAGTATATGTCTGCCAAATCATACTTGGCCAAGCGGGGTGGCTCATCCAGAGAATAAGCCCTGTGGTACTGTTCCACATCCTACTATTCCATGCCTCCAACATACTCCTCCATGCATCATAACAGATAAACTGTGCTTTGGATGAGAAATCCTCAAGTCCCGAAGGCTCCCCATAAGCATTAACGGCATTCATAAACCCTTTAAAATTCTGGGTGGTATGATGCAGGTCGTGATATGCCCAGACATCATTAATGGGCCATCTATCCTCAGGGGCAATAAATTTCTTCAGAGTCGCAGAGGTGGGGATAGCAAATGCCCCCATCTCGGTATTAAAACCTTTTGCCCTCTCTATATAATAATAAGATGGATCTTCGAAATACCCCCAAGGGCCACTACTATCCATATTTAGGAAGCGGGACTGCCCATGATAATGACGGGTAGGGTCCTCTTTTGCCATAAGAGCCGCGAGTCGTGGCTCCATTGCCTTAGGTGCAAACCCCTCATTGCGGGGGCACCATAATGCTATCGAAGGGTGATTACGATAACGTGAGACCACATCCTGGACATTGGTCATAAAGAGGTCGAAATCGGCAGGTTCCACTGTATCATCAGTGGTAATCCAGAAATCATTCCAAACAAGCATCCCATACTCATCTGCAAGGGTGTAGAAGACCTCCTCGGTGGATTCCCCTGTCCAGTTCCTCACTATATTGAAATTCAAATCTTTATGGAGCTTAAAATAGGGCTCCAATCTCTCCCTCGAAACTCTCTTCATGGCATCATCCATTCCCCAGTTTCCACCACGGCAGAAAATCCTTACCCCATTGACCCTCAGAACCAGATAGGGACCCACAGGGTCGTTATTGTCTAAAAACTCCACTCCCGAAAGGTCTCTACTTGCGAAGGTGGGAAGGTCATTGGATTTCGAATATGGTACTCTGTTTATATAGTCAAAAAGTGGTTCATTGTTCACTCTATGAACAGGGGTGTATGCTACCCTCTCCTGTTTACCAGAATTATCCACCATTAACTCGTAGGAGAGTTCTCTGATACCGAATGTAATGGTTTTAACGGAGTTATGAGTTCGCAACTCAAGCTGATAGAGGTTCGGGGCACCATAACCATTGGGCCACCAAAGGTGGGGAGAGGTGAGATTAAGTGCTGCGAAGGTTTCAGGGGTGAAGAGGAGTTTTTTACCCTCTCCTGCAGAGAGTCGATATGGGAGCTTTAGCTCCGAAGCGACCACCACTCCATTGAATTTTATTGTTGCCGAGAGTTCCCCTTCAACAGGAGACTTCCCATCATTGTAAATCATTGTTTCAACAGATACTGAGGCACGTGTAGTATCCGGAAGAGGGAGTTTAGTGACCACCAAAGGGTCCCCTATCCTCACGTCCCCCCCTACGACAAGACGAACATCCTGCCAAATACCGATATTTCTATCCCTGATTCCGGGAATCCAATCCCACCCCATAGAGGCGATAAAAGTAGGACCATCAGCAGAGGTTATCCCTCCGTTAAGTCCCTGACCCTCAGACATAGATTGCTCATGAGGAATACCGGGGTTATTTAAAGGGTGGATATGTACTTTAAGATTATAGCTCTCGGAAACTATATCTGTAATGTCAATAAGTTCGCGTTTAAAAGCCCCGGTGGTACCTCCTACTTTTTTTCCATTCAAGTAGATCTCGGAGCGATAGTTTATTCCGTTAAAAAGGAGATATCTCCTCTCCCCTTTTACCCCTTCAGGGAGTTTAAAAGTGACCTCATACCACCAACTTTGACGACTTAGCGAATCGGGAATAGAGAGGTTATTTAAACCAAAATAAGGGTCCGGATAGACCCCTTGTTCCACTAAAGTGGTAAGAACAGTACCGGGAACAGTTGCATTGTAATGACGAGAGAGATCCACACTACTTTTTCCCAACATTCTCTCCATAAAAGTGGTATTGTCTGTCATACTCCACCCTTCAGAAATTATCCACTCCCCTTCTCCATCCTGGATAAGTTTAGCAGGGAGTATCTTGAAAGGGACTCTTATAGGGGTCTGATAAGGGGCATTCCCCTTAGGCTGAACAGCCTGTTTCTCCGTAAGACCTGACCATAAATGAGTTAGCGTCTGTCCATTAAGGTTTATGCTAAGCAAAAGCGTAGCCACTATTAATAATATAGAGGGAACTCGTTTCATACTATGTGCAATTATCGGTAAGAGTTACAAAAGTACTAATTTAATTCGTAATCTTCAATTTTTCCCATAGAGCTCTTGGAAGAAGTCTCCAAACAAAAACAATAACAGAAAACTTCCAATCTATAGTCGCCACCCTCTTCTTTTTATCAATGGCTTTTACGATTTTTTTGGCCACCTTATCGGCAGAGAGAACCAATGGATAATCAGTCTCATTAATAAAATCCGTGGCCACAAAACCTGGGCGAATATCAGTAAATGTTATCTTCTTAAACCCATTAATCAGCACATTCTGAGTGAGAGCCTGCATATAGAATTGCTGGAAGGCTTTAGTGGCAGAATAGGACGGGGCCACCCCTAACCCTCTCGTACCTGAGACAGAGGAGATAACAGCTAAGTGTCCATACCCTTGCTCCTTGAAAAAATCAAAAGCCTCAAGCAGAACAGCAGTAAACCCCTTGACATTGGTTGCCACAGTCTCCACCTCGATACCACGCTCCACAGTGAGGTTTTTCCTCCCCATTCCGGAACAATTTAGAAAAACATCCATCCCTCCAAGCTCAGAAATAAATTCACGTAAAACATTCGGGGCATCATCGGAGGTAACATCTATCCTCTTCGTGAAAACCCTTTGAGGTTCTTTTTTCTTAAACTCTTCAAGTAACTCATCCCTACGTCCGGCCACACCGACCATCCACCCTTTTTCGAGGTATAATTCGGCCACCTTATACCCAAGCCCTGATGTCGCTCCTATAATTATTATTCGTTTCATGCTATTTTATTTGATTTAATTTTCCAACATCCACTATTGATACCCCTTTTGGCTGAACCACCCCCTTTATAATATATCTATCAGCCATCGAAAGGTAAAAATCTACGATCGAGAATTTTTCGGGGAAATCACTCATTAAGGGGAAGATAGCAGTGGAGATAACATGCATCCCACTGAAAGCTAACTTTCTATATTTATTAGGATCTATTGTTCCATAAGGTGAACGCACCTCCCCTGTTATTACATTAGTCCACCCCACGAGCCTGTTTTCGGAGTCGAAAAGAAAATATCTTGCAGTCTCCCTGTCACTGACTAAAAGAGTGGCAAGTGGTCTCTCCACACCATTAAAAGAGTTATGCTGTGCATAGAACCAATTTAGGTCAATATCGGAGACAATATCGACATTGTGTACCAAAAAAGAGTCGTACTCCGATCCACTCAACTGCGATAAAATCACCCCTTCTGCATATTTCACCCCCCCTCCTGTCTCCCTAAGGAGCTCTTTTTCGTCAGAAAAGAGGATATCCATTCCAAAATCCTGATTTGAATGGAGAAACTCTATAATTTGCTCCGGAAAATGATGGACATTGATTACAATTTTGGTAAAACCGCTCGATTTGAGCTTCATAAGCACCCTCTCAAGCAACGGTCTCCCCTGATAACTGACGAGTGCTTTAGGGATGGAATCTGTCAGAGGTTTCAGACGAGTCCCAAGTCCCGCCGCAAAAACCATAGCTACCTTTGGAGATTCCGTCATAATTATAACTCCCTCTCTATTTCTAACTCTCTGTGATACAAGAATACCCTGACATCATATTTCTTAGATATATGCTCTGCAAGATGTTCTGCACAATAAACAGAACGGTGCTGTCCCCCCGTACACCCGAAAGAGAACATCAGCGAGGTGAATTTCCTCTCTATATATCTCTGAACATGAGCATCGGCGAGTTCGTAAGCATTATTAAGAAACTTACTTACACCTCCATCCTCTTCCAGGAAATCTATAACCTCCTTATCCCTCCCTGTAAAATGGGAGAAGTGTTCGAATTTTCCGGGGTTATTAATCCCTCTACAGTCAAAAACATACCCTCCACCATTACCAGAAATATCGTTTGGAATCCCTTTCTTATATGCAAAACTATAAATCCTAACCTCAAGTTTATTATTCAGTCCCACATCGGTAAACTGTTTCATCTTCGTTAACTCAAGTAAGATCTCCGAGAGATAAGGGTACTCTTTGAAAGGGGTTTTTAAAAGTCCCCTTATATTATCCATTGCATAAGGGACGCTCTGTAGAAAATGGGGTTTCTTCTCAAAATACCCTCTAAACCCATAAGCCCCAAGTACTTGCAATGTTCTGAAAAGTACAAAGTGGCGAAGTTGATTATAAAAATATTTCTCGTCAACAGGGATATACCTCTGGAGGGCAGCTATATATGTATCTATTAACTCCTGTTTTAACTCCTCTGAATAATTAGCCTTTGCCTGCCAAACAAAAGAGGCAACATCATAATAGATAGGTCCTTTCCTCCCCCCCTGAAAATCTATAAAATAAGGATTACCATCCACTATCATTACATTTCTTGCCTGAAAATCCCTATATAAGAAAGTGGAAGAGGAGTTTCTCATCAGCACATTGCACATCCTTTTAAAATCCTCATCAAGCCTTATCTCACTAAACTCAAGACCGGTGGCTTTAAGGAAACAGTACTTAAAATAGTTTTGGTCAAAAGAGATCATCCTCTCGTCAAATTCCGGCTGAGGATAACAGAGTGAAAAGTCAAACCCCTCAGCCCCCTCAAACTGAATAGAGGGGAGAACAGAGATAGATTTTTTAAGAAGTTCCTTCTCTTTTTCGTCATATCGCCCCCTTTCACGCCCTTTCGCAACAGCATTATAAAGGACATTGTCCCCTAAATCTTGTTGAAGATAGCAACTAAATGCCTTATCATGGATTAAGACCTTTGGTACCGGCAGCCCCCTCGATGAAAAATGCTCCGCAATGCCCCAAAAAGCTCTATTTTCCTCTATGGAGGTCCCTTTGGCACCGATAAGGGTTTGGCTTGCCCCGACTATTCTAAAATAGCGGCGGTTACTCCCTGAGGAGGGTAATTCTGTGATTGAAAGGACTTTTTCACCTGTGTATTGCTCAAAAAGAGCTGCGACTTCTTTCATAAATATAACTTTATTGTTTGCAAAAATAATAAATAAAAGCCATATCTTTGTTTAACCTTAAATAATTTATAATGAATCTCAATATTTCTTATTGTTCCGACAAGTACCAATACACCATGGGGAAATCATTCTATGACAATGGAATGAAAGAGCAGAAGGCTATTTTTAATCTTTTCTTTAGAAGAGCTCCGGATAATAATAACTGGGCAGTAGTTTCAGGCATCGAGGAGGCACTCGAAATGATCTCCGGAATTGGCTCAAAAGGGGAAGAGTTTTTTGAGCAATTTCTCCCCGGTGATGTATATAAGGATTTTTGTAAATACCTCTCTCAGATGCACTTTACAGGGAATGTTTACGCAATGCGTGAGGGGGAGATAGCCTTCCCGGCAGAACCTATTTTAACAATAGAAGCCCCTATTATTGAGGCACAAGTTTTAGAAACACCTCTTCTCTGCATAATGAATCATCAGATGGCTATTGCCACTAAAGCTTCACGTGTAAGTCGCAGTACCCCTAAACCTGTCAGCGAATTTGGCTCCCGAAGGGCACACGGTCCATGGGCAGCCACCTATGGGGCAAAAGCAGCTTATATAGCAGGGTGTTATAATAGTTCTAATATCCTTGCAAGCACCAAATTCGGCTTCCAAGCAAGCGGCACCATGGCTCATAGCTTCGTTACCTCGTTCGGGTGTACGATTGCCGGTGAATATGAAGCCTTTGAAGTCTATATAAAAACACATAAAAACGAGCCGATAACCCTCCTTATAGATACTTACGACACCCTTAAATGCGGATTAAAAAATGCTATTAAAGCATTCCATAACAACGGTATAGGTGATGACTATGCTCCCGGTTACAGTATCCGCCTCGATAGCGGAGACCTCGCATATCTCTCAGGACAGTGCCGAGCAGAGCTTGACAAGGCAGGGCTTACTAAATGTAAAATATTTGCTACCAATGCTTTAGACGAATATCTTATAGCTGAACTTGAAAGACAGAAAGCAGCTATTGATGTTTACGGAGTAGGAGATGCCATAGCCACAAGCAAACATAACCCCTGTTTCGGGAATGTATATAAATTGGTTCAGATAGATGATAAACCGGTTCTTAAACGCTCAGAAGATAAGAGTAAACTTATTAATCCCGGCTTCCAGATTACCTATAGAATCATCAGAGATGGTTATTTCAAAGGAGATGTTACCTGTCTCAGAGGGGACGCCTTGGCAAAGGCTATTGAGAGCGGAGAGGATTTTTCTATTAGAGATGAATATGATGAGACAAAAGTTACCTATTTTGAAAAAGGGAGCTATGATTATAAGGTACTTCAGAGGCAAGTGATGAAAGATGGTCAACTTATTGTGAAAGAACCCCATATAAATGAGAGAAAAGATTATTACAATGATAATCTTAGTCACCTCAACCTTACCGAAAAGAGACTCATCAACCCCCACTACTATAAAGTGGATATTTCCGATTCACTTTACGACTTAAAGATGAAACTCATTAACTCACTTATTGAAGAGATAAAACATTTTAAATAATTATACATATTATGTCCGAAATTACTCACATAGTAGTCGATATGATATACGACTTTATTGATGGCTCCCTGGCCTGTAAAGGGGCAGAAGAGAGCATTAAAAATTGTGTTGAATTTATAAATGCACATCCGGAACAAAAAGTTCTCTATGTCTGTGATGCTCACCCAAAAGAACACTGTTCTTTTAAGGAGAATGGGGGTATTTGGCCAACGCACTGTATTGAAGGGAGCTACGGAGGGGCTATTCATATCGACTTTTACCATAATGTTAAGAATAAAGATAATCGTCCTGACCCAAACACAAACATTTTCTACAAAGGGAGAGTTCAGAGTAAAGAGGAGTATTCAGGGTTCGTATCTCGAAACAATGATGGAAAAACCTTGGCCTCCTTTTCAGGCAAAGAGATTATAATAAGTGGAATAGCCTCGGAGTTTTGCATAAGAGAGACCTCTCTCGACTTTCTTAAAATCGGAGTTAAAGTCTCTATTCTTAAAAGTGCAATCGCTTATATTAATTATGAGGAGCATCTTAAAAATATAGAAGATCTCAAATCTAAAGGGGTCAAAATAATTGATAATTAATACCATATCTCCATGAACTACATTGGCATTGATATTGGCGGAACTAAAGTATCGGCAGGGATTTTTAATAAATTCGGCAATCTTCTTATACAAGATAGCCTTCTGCTCGAAGGGAGGGAGGGAAAAGAGGTCGGCGAACTTGTTATTACGCTATGCGAGAGAATAATGAATAAGGGGGGGATTCTCCCCGACCATCCGCTAAGTATTGGAGTTTGTGTACCGGGGATCTCATATTCAAAGACAGGGTGCGTTTGGGCTCCCAATATCCCAAAGTGGAGCAATTACCCTCTTATGGAGGAGATGAAGAGTTCTTTCCCTGATGCTACCATCTCCATTGAGAGCGACAGGACTTGTTATATCTTCGGAGAGCAGAAAATGGGGGCAGCCAAGGGGTGTAATAATGCTATTTTTATGGCTGTCGGGACCGGTATTGGAGCCGGGATAGTCGTGGACGGAATAATCCTGCATGGGGCATCCGATATTATTGGGGCAGTCGGTTGGATGGCTCTCAAACCTCCATATAGTAAACAATATGACCAATGTGGATGTTTTGAAACTTATGCCTCCGGGGAGGGACTTGCAAAACAAGCAAGAAGACTACTCGAATCAGAAAAGAATTACAAAGGGATGCTTAAGCAGTACCAAAGGGAGAAAATAACCTCTTATGAAGTGTTTGCCGCTTATCTCCTTAATGACCCTATTGCCATAAAAGTTATTAATAAGGCTGTGGAGATGTGGGGAATGGCAACAGCTAATCTGGTAAGCATCTTTAACCCAGAGATGATAATCTTCGGTGGCGGTCTCTTCGGCCCTGCCATCCCTCTAATAGATAGAATCTATGAAGAGGCGTGTAAATGGGCACAACCAATATCCATTAAAGAAGTTAAATTTATAGCAACCCAGCTCCCTAAAATGGCAGGACTGTATGGAGCGGCAGCAGTTGCGATTAAAGCTACAGAATAATGAAAGAAAATAAAACGCTTGTCTTGATGGCAGGATTTATCGGAATGCTCTTTTTCGGAGTAGCATTTACCGTAATGGGAGCTATTCTCCCCTCACTCTCAGAATCTCTTAACCTAAATACAGCCCAGTCATCCACCCTTGTGGGACTTCTCCCTTTGGGTATCCTTTTAGGTTCACTGATATTCGGGGTAATAATAGATAGATACGGATATAAGTCATTGATGGTTATAGCCACCCTGTTATGTCTTATTGGTCTTGAGATGTTAGCTTTCGTAAGCGATGTAAGTATGATACGACTCTCCATTTTCATACTTGGTACCAGCGGAGGGATGTTGAATGGTGCCACGAACGCACTCGTCTCCGATACCTCTTCAGACCATTCCAGACCGGCAAACCTCTCCCTTCTTGGGTTTTTCTATTGCCTTGGGGCATTTACCATTCCTTTCCTTCTCGCGTCCCTCTCCAAATCCATAAGCTATACACCCATAGTATCGGGGACCGGGGTAATAATGTTCATTGCTGCTATTTTCTTCCTGATTATAAAGTTCCCTGAAGCCAAATACAAACAGGGAATACCTGTTAAAAAAGTAATCTCAATGGCAAAGGAGCCATTGCTGCTTATAATGAGTTTCGTTCTCTTCTTCCAGAGTGGACTTGAAGGGGTATCGCAGAATTGGACCCCCACATACCTCACACAACATCATGGGATGTCTCTCGACCAGGCACAATATGCACTCAGTTTTATAGTCGTGGGGATGGGGATAAGCAGACTGCTTCTAATCTATCTCCTTAAAAAATTCTCAAGTAAAAATATCTTAGTTATATCGATGCTCTTTGCATTAATGGGGGTAATTACCATTCTCCTCTCTAAAAACTCTACCATTGCCCTCTTAGGGGCAACACTTCTCGGTATGGGACTTGCCTCCACTTTCCCGGTTATACTCGGAAGAGTCGGAGAGAGATATAAAGAGATGTCGGGAACTGCTTTTAGCTTTGCACTTGTTATTGCCCTAGTAGGGAACACTTCACTTAATTTTCTTTTAGGGGCTTTGGGGATTAAAACCCTCCCCTACGTGCTTATAGGTGCGATATTAGCTATAGTATTAATTTCTTTTGTTGGTTTTAGTAAAAAATCATAGTTTTTTAGCAAAAAAGTATTATTTTTGTCAAAAATTATTCAATAGCATAAAATATGTTAGCAATAGAGTGGTTAAACAATGCCAGAACTGTGATGGCAAACATAGAAAAAACACAGCTTGATAATATTAAAAAAGCCGCTGAAATTATGGCGGACAGTATTGAACAAAAAAGATGGGTGCACACATTCGGTTGTGGACATGCCACCATCCCTGTCGAAGAGATGTACCCACGCATCGGTGGATTTGTAGGGTTCCACCCATTATGCGAACTCCCCCTAACTTTCTTCACAAGAATTACCGGAGAGATGGGAATTCATCAGTTCCTATTCCTCGAAAGAGCAGAGGGGTATGGCAATGCTATTATGCAGTCATATAACTTTGACAAGAGGGATACTATGT
>CAZXOP010000024.1:0-20732 GCA_964642235.1 uncultured Muribaculaceae bacterium | reverse complement strand
AAAGGGAGAAGATGAAAACGTTTATAAAAAATATAAAAGAGCTCGTTAATGTCAGAGAAGAGGAGTTTGCTCTCCCTTTAAGGGGGGAGGAGATGAATGAACTTCCTATTATCGAAGATGCCTATTTACTTATTGAGGATGAGCTGATTATAGACTTCGGAGAGATGTCGGAACTTGACATTTTCGAAGAGGGTATAAGTCAGTTAGATGCGATAGAGGCGAGTGTGGAGAGGGTTATTGATGCGAAGGGGAGGGTGGTTTTCCCATCATTCTGCGATTCGCATACCCACCTTGTTTATGCAGGGAGCAGAGAGAGAGAATTTGTCGATAAAATTAAAGGATTGTCCTATAAAGAGATTGCGGAGCGCGGAGGGGGGATATTGAACTCAGTAAAATTATTGCACGATACTCCGGAGGAGGAACTTTATAGGCAGACACTCGAAAGGGCACGCGAAATTATCTCATTGGGGACTGGTGCTGTGGAGATAAAAAGCGGATATGGACTCTCGTTAGAAGATGAGATTAAGATGCTCAGAGTGGCGAAGAGAATCGGAGAGGAGACCCCTTTGACAGTGAAAACCACCTTTTTAGGGGCTCATGCAGTTCCCGAAAGATATAGAGGGGATAGAATAGGGTATGTAAATGAGATTATAAATGAGATGATACCGGTTATTGCTACAGAGGAGCTTGCCGAGTATATTGATATATTTTGTGAGGAGGGATTTTTCACGGTGGAGGATGCAGAGAGGATTTTTACTGCAGGGATGAAATATGGACTCCGCCCTAAGGTGCATGCAAATCAGATGAGCTTCTCCGGAGGTGTTCAGGTGGGAGTGAAATATGGGGCATTGTCGGTTGACCATCTGGAGTTTACAGGGAGAGAGGAGTTTGAGGCACTTAGAGACTCCGATACGATAGCAAATCTACTCCCAGGAGCCACATTTTTCCTCGGGATGGATTTCCCTCCGGCAAAAGAGATGATAAAGTATGGGCTCCCTCTTGCGGTGGCATCTAACTATAATCCCGGCTCTTCTCCATCGGGGAGTATGCAGTTTATGATGGCTTTAGGGGCTTTGAAAATGGGATTGACACCGGAGATTATGGTAAATGCCGCGACTATAAACGGGGCGTATGCGATGGGTGTGGAGGATATTTTAGGCTCCATAGAGATAGGAAAAAAGGCCAATCTCTTTATCACCTACCCAATCCCCTCATATCAGTTTTTCCTCTACTCT
The DNA here is from genome assembly GCA_964642235.1 of uncultured Muribaculaceae bacterium. Lineage (GTDB taxonomy): Bacteria > Bacteroidota > Bacteroidia > Bacteroidales > UBA932 > CAYSND01. Next base: position 19,497 of record CAZXOP010000024.1, on the reverse strand, counting down.
TTTAGCACAAGTTTAGTGGATATGGTTATTTTGAATGGAAAACAGTATAAATAAATTTATTATGGATAGTTATAAGACCCCCCTCGGAGAGATAAAGATTAAAGTCTTCGGACATGCCTCTTTATTGCTGCAATGGAATGGAAAGAATATCTATTTCGACCCATACAGCGAAGTGATAGACTATACCGGGATGGAGCCTGCAGACTTAATCTTGGTTACTCACAGTCATTATGATCATTACGACAAGTGTGCCTTCTCTAAAATAGAGACCCCTGATACCACCTTTGTCGTAAGCAAAGATGTAACAGAGGTGGATCATCGCTACAAAGTGCTGAATAACAATGAGACATTCAGATATGGAAAAATGGTGATTCATTCTGTCCCCTCATATAATATAAACCGCAGGAATGAGCAGGGAGACCTATTCCACCCCAAGGGGGCCGGGAATGGGTACATTATCGATTTAAGTGGTTACAGACTCTATATTGCCGGAGATACTGAGCCTATTCCTGAAATGAAGGCAATTACGAATATAGACATAGCATTTCTCCCTAAAAACCTCCCCTATACTATGACAGATGAGGAGTTTATCGAAGTGGCTAATATGATTAAACCCAAATACCTCTATCCTATTCATTACTTTGAGCTTGACCCTGCTAAGCTATTTAAAGGATTAGATACAGGCATAACAATGATTTACCCAAAATAACAATTTTTATGATACAGCGTTTGATAGAATGTGTCCCCAATTTTAGTGAAGGACGCGACATGCAAGTTATTAAAAGAATTACTTCTGTAATTGAATCGGTTGAAGGTGTTAAACTTCTCGATGTGGATCCGGGAGCTGCCACTAATAGAACAGTGGTGACTTTTGTAGGAGAGCCTGAAAAAGTAATGGAAGCGGCTTTCCAAGCCATTAAAAAGGCCTCTCAAGAGATCGATATGAGACATCATAAAGGGGAGCACCCTCGTATGGGGGCTACCGATGTTTGTCCTTTTATCCCGATTGCAGGTGTTACGATGGAGGAGTGTGCCGAGTTTGCACGTCAAGTGGCTAAAAGAGTGGGAGAGGAGTTAAATATCCCAGTTTATTGTTATGAAAATGCAGCTTATCGCCCTGAGCGTATAAACTTAGCTGCTTGTCGTTCAGGAGAGTATGAGGGTCTTGAAAAGAAGTTTGCAAACCCTGAGTGGAAGCCTGATTTCGGGCCTGCAGAGTTTAATGAATCTGTTGCTAATACCGGAGCGACAGCCAACGGAGCACGTGACTTTCTTATTGCCACAAATTATAGCCTCAATACCACCTCTACCCGCAGAGCGAACTCTGTTGCCTTCGATGTTCGTGAGAAGGGACGTAAGAAGAGAGAGGGGGACCCTATAACAGGGAAGGTGGTAAAAGATGAAAATGGGAAGGATGTCTGGATCCCAGGAACATTGAAAGGGTGCAAGGCTATTGGTTGGTTTATAGAGGAGTACGGTATAGCACAAATCTCTATGAATGTTACAAATATCTCTGTTACTCCTGTGCATGTTGCTTTCGAAGAGGTGCTTAAAAAGGCTCAAGAGCGTGGTTTGCGTGTAACAGGGTCTGAGATAGTGGGACTATTGCCTAAGAAGGTTCTTTTGGATGCAGGTCGTTTCTATTTAGGACTACAGAATCGCTCCCGCGGTATTTCTGAAGAGGAGATAATTAAGATAGCTGTAAAATCTATGGGACTTGATGATTTGAAACCTTTTAACCCGAGGGAGAAAGTTATAGAGTATCTTCTTGAGGATGAGTCTAAGAAGAAGCTTGTGGATATGACTTGTAAAGGTTTTGCCCTTGAAACAGCTTCTGAATCACCTGCGCCGGGTGGTGGTTCTATCTCAGCTTATATTGCCTCTCTTGGTGCATCACTTGCCACTATGGTAGCAAACCTCTCCTCTCATAAAGCAGGGTGGGATGCTCGTTGGGAGTTCTTCTCCGATTGGGCAGAAAAGGGACAGGCTCTGATTTCAGAACTCCTTTTCTTAGTGGATGAGGATACCAACTCCTTTAACCGAATAATGGATGCACTTTCGCTTCCTAAAGGGACAGATGCTGAGAAGGCAGCACGCGCAGCAGCGTTAGAAGAGGCCACTCTCTATGCTATCGAGGTTCCTCTTAGGACGATGAAAGTCGCCTTCAAAGCCTTTGATGTAGTGGAGGCTATGGCAAACGAAGGGAACCCTAATTCGGTTTCTGATGCAGGTGTAGGTGCACTCTCTTTAAGGACAGCTGTTCAGGGAGCATTCCTAAATGTAAAGATAAATGCAGTTGGGCTTAAAGATAGAGCTAAAGCCGATCAACTTGTTGCAGAAGCAGCCCAAATCGCCATAGCTGCCGACCTTAAAGAGTCGGAGATTCTTAAAGTAGTGAATAGTAAGATTTAGAACTCTTCCGGCAGGGCGTGCTTTCTGGTAACAGGGATGGGGGAGATGTCGGGGTGGTCGAGGTCGATAAGGGTTATATTTTTCTCCCTTCTGACAGCGCGTATCTTTTTAGAATTAACGATATACGAGCGGTGACACCTTATTAGGGGGCTTCCGGCAAAACTCTCTTCTATAGTCTGTAATTTGCATCTTAACATATAGTTTTTCAGGATATTATTATTGAGGTAAAAGACCTTAATATAATTATCCTGAGACTCTATGTAGTAGAGATTATCCAAACGGACAGAGAGTTTAAGATTACCGCTATTATCTGACAAATGCACCATCTCCATCTCCCTTGGTGCGTTATCGTCATCAGAGACCACTTGAGAATAGTCTTGAATTCTTAAAGTATTTCTTCTATAGTTCATACCACAGTAGAGTGCCGATATTGAGTAGGGGACTATTAGAATAATCGAGACATATAAAAGGACTTTTGGGAAGATAATAGAGAAATATGGTGGGGACATCCTAATATGATATGCCGTAACATAAGTGTAAAAAAGGGTTATAACCAGAATCTCACATATAATCCAGATGATATAGCCCGGGTAGCCTATATTTAGACTATACCGTGTCTTATGCATAATTACTCTACTTATTATCAGCAGAATGAGGGAGAGGGATATAAACCCTATAGTGAATATAAAAAAGGCAGATTTATTAAGTCCAAACCAAGTAGTCGATGAGAGGGGGCTATATATATTTAAGAACGCAATTCCGAAGAAAGCGGTAAATATCAGAGTACCAGTTAATTCATTTTTTCCGGTTAAAAAGGACGGTAATTTTGTTTTCATTAAATTCTAAAAAATTCGCCACAAATATATAAAATTCGCCCCAAATATCGACATTTTCGCCACATTTACCTACTCTTCACCACAATTTTTTTGCCTTCAAGCTTAGGGTTGGCAAATTTGCGCTGTTTTTAAAAGTACTAAAACCAAACACAATGAGAATAGCTGGAACCGGGAGTATTCAACCCTCCCTTACTGTAACTAATCAAATGCTCGAAGAGTTCCTTGATACCACCGATGAGTGGATAGTTACTCGAACAGGAATCAAACAGAGACAAATAATTTCTTCTGAACATCTCGAAGACCTTGCTGCCATAGCTTGTCAAAGGGCTTTAGAGGAGGCTAAAATTGATCCCAAAGAGCTCGATTTTATAATTTGCTCAAATGTGGTTAATGAATATGTAACTCCTGCTATGAGTTGCATGGTTCAGGGAGCTATCGGTGCTACTTGTCCCTGTATTGACCTTAACGGTGCTTGTGCAGGATTTGTTTATGCACTCGATATGGCACATGCCTATTTTAAGAGTGGAAGAGTTAAAAAAGTCTTAGTAGTATGTGCAGAAGAGCCCACAAAGATGGTGAGCTGGGAAAACAGATCTACCTGTGTCCTTTTCGGAGACGCAGCGGCGGCAGTTGTACTAACTGACGAGGAGGATAATTTTAAGTCATTTCATCTCTCCACTACAAGCAAAACCGAGTCGCTTTATCAGCAGAGATCCTTAGAGATGTCTCCATTTTTTAACAAAGAGGTAAGAAATCACCCTCTCTATATGAATGGAAAAGATATCTTTAAACTTGCTGTTTATGCCTCTATGAAAGATATAAGAAGTGTGATGGAGCAGGCAAATCTAACCGAAGATGATATAGATTATTATCTTATTCATCAGGCAAATCAGAGAATTGTTGATTCCATTTGCGAGCATCTCCATCAAGACCCCGCCAAGTTTCCACATAATGTCGAGAGAACAGGAAACACCTCTTCTGCGAGTGTTGCACTCCTTCTCGATGAACTAAATAAAGAGGGAAAACTTAAACGAGGTGACAAACTTATTTTTTCTGCTTTTGGTGCCGGATTTACCACAGGGGCATGTTTATTGTACTGGTAATTAACATTTAAACAAATTTAATCAATGGGAAATTCTATAAGAAGGGTAGTAATTACAGGGATGGGGGTAGTCACTCCCATCGGGAATAATGTTGAAACTTTTTGGAATAATGCTATAAATGGAGTCTGCGGAATAGATACGATTACAAGCTTCTCGACAGATGATCTTCCTGTGAAGATAGCAGGTCAGGTTAAAGATTTTAACCCTGCCGGTGACGGAGTTGAGAGTTCGCTAATTCGTAAAAGTGATAGATATGCTCTATTTGCAATGGCTGCTGCTAATCAGGCGGTTAAAGAGAGCGGTCTCGAAGCTGAAAAAAATATCGAACCTGAGAGATTTGGTGTCTATATCGGTTCCGGTATCGGTGGAATGGAGACATTCGTAAATGAGGTTAAAAAGATGATAAATGAGGGGGCAGGGAGAATCTCCCCTCTCTTTATCCCTATGATGATTTCCAATATTGCAGCAGGAAATGTGGCTATTGCTCACAATGCACAGGGACCTTGTCTCCCGGTGGTAACTGCTTGTGCAACAGGAACACACTCTATAGGGGAGGCGTTTTTGGCAATAAAACATGGTTATGCAGATGCAATAATCGCAGGTGGTGCTGAGGCTGCTGTCAATCCTCTTGCAATAGGGGGCTTCGCCAATAGTAAGGCTCTCTCCCGCTCCGAGGATCCCTTGCAGGGGTCACTCCCTTTTGATCAACGCAGACAGGGGTTTGTGATAGCAGAAGGGGCAGGGGTAGTGGTTCTTGAGGAGCTTGAGCATGCAGTGGCTCGTGGTGCTAAGATTTATGCAGAGGTATGTGGTTATGGTAACTCTTGTGATGCTTACCACTATACTGCACCCAGACCTGACGGTTCTTGCGCAGCACGTGCCTTTAAGGTAGCTCTCGATGAAGCAGGGTATGTTCAAGGGGAACCCTTACATATAAATGCACATGGGACAGGGACACCTCTTAACGACAAATCTGAAACTGCTGCCATTAAAATAGCAGTTGGTGAAGAGGCTGCCCGCAAAGCGGCTATCTGCTCTACCAAATCTATGACAGGGCACATGTTGGGAGCCGCAGGGGGAGTTGAATTAGTTGCTACTGCGCTTGCGGTGCATCATGGTATTGTTCCTCCCACTATTGGACTTACAGAGCATGATCCGGAGTGTGATTTGGATTATACCCCTTTGAAAGCGAGGAAGATGGATATTTCTATTGCCCTCTCCTCCTCATTAGGATTCGGTGGTCATAATGGATGTTTAAGTATAAGAAAGTATGAATAGAGAAGAAATTAAAGAGTTTTTGGCTCATAGAGAACCTATGCTTTTGGTGGACTCTATGGAGCTTGATGAAAATGGGAATGTCGTAGGACAATACACTGTTAAAGGTGATGAATTTTTCTTACAAGGGCATTTCCCAGGTCACCCCGTTGTTCCCGGTGTTATTCTTTGTGAAATAATGGGACAATGTTCTGCTTTACTCGTAAAAGATCTGCTTAAAGATGGGAGAACCCCTTTCTTTACAGGCATTGATGGAGTAAGGTTTAAATCTTCCGTTTATCCGGGGGATACAGTTACTGTTAAAGCTCACATAACCAATCATAAGGCGATGATCTATTTCATAAGTGCTAAGGCTTTTGTGGGTGATAAACTCTGTACGTCAGCTAACCTATCAGTAGCTCTTATAGAAAATAGTAAATTATAACCATCTAAACTTAATGAATATGTTAAAAGGAAAAACAGCTCTTGTTACAGGAGCAGCTCGTGGGATAGGAAAAGCAATAGCTCTTAAATTAGCCTCTCAAGGGGCTGACATCGCTTTTACAGACCTTAATCAGGACGAGGTTTTTAATAATACCGTAGCTGAAATATCGGCAATGGGTGTGGTATGTCGTGGGTATGCCTCTAATGCAGCAGACTTCACCAAGGCACACGAAGTGGTAGATCAGATAGTAAAGGATTTCGGAAGAATAGACATCTTGGTTAATAATGCCGGCATTACTCGTGACGGACTTATTATGAGGATGACCGAAGCACAATGGGATGCAGTCATAACCGTAAATCTGAAATCCGCTTTTAATTTTACTCACGCAGTGGTACCTGTAATGGGGAAACAGAAAGGGGGGAGCATTATAAATATCTCCTCTGTAGTGGGGGTAAATGGTAATGCAGGGCAGGCAAACTATTCAGCCTCTAAGGCAGGTATGATAGGGCTTGCAAAGTCCATAGCTAAGGAGATGGGCTCTCGCGGTATTCGTGCTAACGCTATCGCTCCCGGATTTATCATTACCGATATGACCGATGCCCTTACCGAAGAGGTTAAAACCGAATGGATGAAACGTATCCCTCTCCGTAGAGGTGGTACCCCTGAAGATATAGCCAATATAGCACTCTTCCTCTCCTCCGACCTCTCATCTTATGTTACCGGTCAGGTAATTATCTGTGACGGCGGAATGAGTTAATAATACATTACTCGGTTTTATTTCCGAGTTAGAGATATTGCTTGGTTGAGTCCACTGTTATAAGTTACAGTAAATGGTGCAAATTCCACATTATCCACAGTGTAGTAAACAGTAAATGTAGCATTGCTTAGACCATTAAGTGTAAAGGCAGTATTAATACAGCAGACACAGTTGGCAGAGGCCGGGGCTGACTCATTAATGTAAAGATTGTTACCATCCTTTCTAACTGTTACTATTAATTTACCCTCCTCTTGTGCAGAGCAGTTTAAGACGGCATCCTTGTGCTCTACACTTAGTCCTGAATTGGCGGTGGCTTTAACGATTAGAATACCATAACCACTCTCTGCGGCTCTTGTATTGGGAGTTGAGATACATTTTCCATGGGTAACACCCTTGACGGAAATAGAAGTTTCGCTTTCATTTTTACATGAAACCACTAAAGCGATAATAAAAATGGCTAAAACAATTTTTTTCATAAAATTTAGTATTTAATGTTTTATCAAAGTATGAGTACTATATTATAAATGCGCTAATATTCAAATTACTGCATGAATAAGATGGGATTATTGCTATATCCAATAAATCAATTATATTTTGTTCAAAGATATATCTTTTTGCTACTTTTGCTAAATGAAATCATTATTAGGATATAATTTGCAAGAGTTAAAAGAGGTGGCTGTTCAGTATGGATTGCCCTCTTATACTGCTAAGCAGATGGCAGAGTGGCTCTATAAGAAGAGGGTAAGCTCTATCGATGAGATGACCAATCTCTCCATCTCGGCAAGAGAAAAGCTCTCCGCTGAATATGAGGTGGGGAGGGTCGGCTATAGTAATGTGGTCGTCTCTTTTGACGGGACTAAAAAATATCTTTTTCCGATGAATATAGAGACGGTAATGATTCCGAGTGAGGAGCGAAGTACCATCTGTGTCTCCTCGCAGATAGGGTGTAGAATGGGGTGCAAGTTCTGTATGACAGGGAGAATGGGATTTCACGGGAATCTGAGTGCAGCAGAGATTCTTTCTCAGTTTTTAGAGATAGATGAATCAGAACACCTTACTAATGCGGTCTTTATGGGGATGGGTGAGCCTCTCGATAATTACGAGGCAGTTACCAAAGCCATTGAGATTCTTACTGCCGACTGGGGTTTCGGGTGGAGTCCGAGAAGAATAACCCTTTCGACCATAGGGGTAAACCCCTACCTAAAACGTTTTTTAGAGGAGAATAAATGCCATATTGCCATAAGTTTACATAACCCTTTTGCCCCTGAAAGAAATGAATTAATGCCGATGGAAAAGGCATTCCCTATAGCCGAAACCGTAGAGTTAATAAAACAATATGATTTCTCAGGGCAGCGCAGAGTCAGTTTCGAGTATATTATGTTTGAAGGGGTAAATGATACTAAACGACACGCCGATGCTCTTATTAGAATGTTGAGGGGATTGGAGTGCAGGGTGAATCTGATTAGATTTCATAAGATCCCCGACTCCCCTTTAGCCCCTTCAATAGAGATTAAAATAGAGTTATTCCAAAAGAGATTAAATGATGCAGGGGTTATTGCCACTGTAAGGGCATCGAGGGGTGAGGATGTGTTGGCAGCCTGCGGGATGTTATCAGGTTCAGTAATAAAGAATTAGAAATATGAAGAGAGTTGCGATTTTACTATTTTTTCTCTCACTAAGTATTGGTAACCGACTTTATGCCGAGGAGGTGATTACACTAAAAACGTCTTCTCCCGATTCCATTTTTATAAAGGGGAATGGGAGTTCTTTTCGCGACACGGTACTGAAATATAGTGGTAAAACGCGTCCCAAAATAGGACTGACTCTTGGAGGGGGAGGGGCAAAAGGGGCAGCCCATATCGGGGTGCTTAAACTTTTGGAGGAGATAGGTATCCCGATAGACTATGTTACCGGAACGAGTATGGGCTCTATTATCGGAGGACTTCATGCTATCGGTTATTCATCAGCGGATTTAGAGAAACTCGTCTCTAATCTGGATTGGCCATATTATATGAATGATGCAATAGATAGGGGAGATATGACTTATGAAGCTAAACTCTATAATAATCAATACTTAATCTCTGTACCATTTAATGCATTTAGCACTCTGAATGAGAAAATAAAAAGAGAAAACTCCCCTAAAGAGCCGAGTTCAGGCAGGTCTTTTATAAGCTCTCTCCCATCGGGTATCGTTAAGGGACAAAATATTCTAAATCTTCTGAACAGTCTCTGTGTAGGGTATCAGGATTCGATAAGTTTTGACTCCCTCCCTATCCCTTTTGCATGTGTTGCAACTGATTTGCTTTCGGCAAAGGGGGTCGTTTTACGGAGCGGAGTTCTTCCTATGGCTATCAGAGCAAGTATGGCTATACCGGGCTACTTTGCCCCGGTTAAAAGAGGGGAATATGTCTTTGTGGATGGGGGGATGGCGAATAACTTCCCCGTGGATGTCTGCAAAGAACTTGGAGCAGATATAGTCATTGGGGTCGAAGTGACCAGAGATATAGCACGAAATCCGGATGATGTAAACTCTCTCCCTGAACTTTTAACTCAGTTGATGTCAGTAGCAACTAATTCTCGTAGAGCAGATAATAGAAAACAGACTCTTTTTTATATGCACCCATATACAGGGGGGTATGGGATGATGTCCTTTGATCATGAAAGTATTGAAACGTTAATAAGACGAGGGTATATAGAGGCATTAGATTATAAGGAGCAGCTCCTTCAACTTAAAGCCTATCTCGATACCTTTCAAGAGGATGTCCCTACCAAAAGCGACCCCGTTAAAAAAGGGACGAATATTATGAATGAATCTATTTTGATCTCTTCAGTGGAGTTGTCAGGGGTTAATGTGGAAGAGGGGCGTTGGCTTTTAAAGAAGAGCTCTCTATTGGATGATAACTATGTTTCAGGAAAAGAGATAAATGAGGCTATTGCCCTTTTTTATGGTACCAACTGTTTCTCCTCTGTTAATTATACTCTTCTGGGGGAGAGTGAACCATATCAACTAAAAATAGTTTGTGAGAAGGAGGAGCCTCACAGATTTGGGCTCGGTTTTAGATTCGACTCCGAAGAGACAGCGGCTATTCTTTTAAGTGTGGGGATTAATACACACAAACTTAGGGGATTTAAGTTTGACCTGTCAGGTCGTCTTAGCATTAGTCCGTGGGCCAAGGCTGAAGTTCAATATGTTTCAAGCACTTTCCCCAAGATAAACCTCTCTTATATGTTTCGCGGAACACAGATGACGTTTTTTAATGCAAATTTTGTGCAGGCAAATACCAGTTTCAGGCAACATACTGTGGAACTCGCTCTCTCTGAAATCTATTCGCGAAGATTAAATTTCAAGTGTGGCATAAAATACGAAGATTATATCCTAAGAAGATTGATTGCAGAAGTCCCTGATGATGTGTATGCTATGGGAGAGGTGGGGAATTATTTGGGGACTTTCCTAAGACTCGATATCGATACACAAGATGATTTCTACTTCCCTACAAAGGGTGTTAAAACGAACTTTAATGTTAATTGGTATTTTAAGTCCTTTTTAGATAGGGAATTTGTTAAATTCGGGACAGCAAAGCTCTCTGTACGCTACTCCATCCCTCTCTCGAGCAGAGTCTCCTTACTCCCGTCATTTTATGGCAGGTCCATAGTAGGTGCGAGAGTCCCCATCTTGTATGCTAATATCATAGGGGGATTAGAGGAGGGGAGGTATCTCCATCAACAGATGCCATTTTTAGGTTTTAATTATCCTATTTTTGTGGGGAATAATTTGGCGATTGCCCGTCTCGATTTAAGAGTTATGTTTCTGCCTCAACATTATATCTCAGCCTGTTTTAACTACGGAATGGAGTATTCCGATATAAAAGGGTTCTTTAAGAATGGAAATAAAATGTGGGGTGCAGCACTCCAATACTCATACAAATCCCCTATTGGTCCCATTTCACTAAATCTAACCTGGTCAAATCAACTCTCCGGAATGGGTGCCTATTTTAATCTCGGTTATTACTTCTAATGGAAAAGAATCTCTCCATAGATAAAGAGTTAACAAGGCTTGAAGCCCTCTGTAGCAGACGCGAGTATTGCAGTCGTGATATTTCGGAAAAGCTTCGCAGAAAGGGGTTTTCGGAGGGGGAAACGGCAAAGATTTTGCAGAGATTAATCGAAGGTGGATTTTTGGACAACAGGAGATATGCGCGAGCATTTGCAAGGGACAAATCCTCCTTGCAAGGGTGGGGAGCGAGGAAAATTGTCTTTCAATTGCAGAGCAAAGGGGTTCCAAAAGAGGTTATTGCAGAGGCAATGAAGGAGATTGATTCTTCGAAGGCAGAACAAAAAATGGAGGTGGTGCTTGAGAATAAATGGCGGCAGCTTGCAAATGAGAAGGATATTCAGAAAAAGAGGGACAAACTGCTCCGTTTCGGGCTTGGGAGGGGATATGAATATAGTGAGATAAATCAATTTTTAAACAATAAGAAATGACAACTTTAGAGCAAATAAAAGATTTGCGTCAGCGTATTGATACGTTGGGGAGGTGTCTTTGACATCCCTGCTAAAAGGATAGAGGTCAATACCGGGATGGAGAGGAGTACCGCTCCCGATTTTTGGAACGACCCAAAGGAGGCAGAGATTTTTCTAAAAGGACTCTCTTCTGTTAAGCATTGGGTTACTGCTTTTGATGAGATAAGAACAATGGAGGGGGATTTGGGAGTTCTTTGGGACTTTTCCAAAGAGGATGAGTCGGTGGCAGAGGAGCTCGACAATACCTACAACACTCTTTTAGGGAAGGTGGAGGATCTTGAGCTACGCAATATGCTCGGAGATGAGGGGGATTCGCTTGGGGCTTTGGTGAAGATCAATTCCGGTGCAGGGGGGACTGAGAGCAATGATTGGTCTGCAATGCTTATGAGAATGTATATGCATTGGGGGGAGAAAAACGGGTACAAGGTGGCTGTCTCAGATATTTTAGATGGGGACGATGCAGGGATTAAATCTGTTACGATAGAGTTTGAAGGGGAGTATGCCTTTGGTTACCTAAAGGGGGAGAGCGGGGTTCATCGTTTAGTCAGAATATCCCCTTTTAATGCACAAGGGAAACGTCAGACCACTTTCTCTTCGGTCTTTGTCTATCCTTTGGTGGATGAGAGTATAGAGATAGAGATAAACCCTGCCGATTTGGAGTGGGACACCTATCGCTCATCAGGTGCAGGGGGGCAGAATGTAAATAAAGTCGAGACAGGGGTACGTGTAAAGCATATTCCGACAGGAATAGTCGTGGAAAATACAGAGACTCGCTCTCAGTTCGATAATCGTCAAAATGCCCTTCGTATCTTGAAGTCGCACCTTTACGACATTGAGCTTAAAAAGAGACAGGAGAAACAGGCTGAACTTGAAGGGAAAAAGAAGAAGATAGAGTGGGGGTCGCAGATACGAAGCTATGTTCTTCACCCCTATAAAATGGTTAAAGATCTCCGCACAGGGCATGAAACTTCTGATACACAAGGGGTCTTGGATGGCGACCTGAATGAGTTTATGAAAGTTTATTTAATGGAATCAAAATAGAGTGAAATATGAGATTTAAGTACGAAGAACTTTTCCAAATGGGAAAAGATACGACCAATTATCACCTTTTAACTAAGGAATTTGTCTCAACTGAGATGTTTAACGGTAAAGAGATATTGAAAGTGGAGCAGGAGGGGCTGAGGCTCCTTTCGAGGCAGGCTTTCCATGATGTCTCTTTTATGCTTCGTCCTGAGCATAATGAGATGGTCGCTAAGATATTAGATGACCCCGAGGCGAGCAAAAATGACCGAGCTGTGGCTCTAACCATGCTTCTTAATGCCGATGTCTCGGTTAAGGGGATGCTCCCTTTCTGCCAGGATACCGGAACAGCAATTATTGTTGCCAAAAAAGGGGATAAGGTTTGGAGTGATGGAGATGACGAAGAGTCTCTTCAGCATGGAGTGTTCGATACTTATACCACCGATAATCTCCGTTATTCTCAGACCATTGCCCTCGATATGTATAATGAGAAAAACTCTTGTAATAACCTTCCGGCTCAGGTCGATATTTATGCCACAAGAGGGGATGAGTATAAATTCCTCTTTATAGCCAAAGGGGGCGGTTCTGCCAATAAAACTTACCTTTTTCAAGAGACCAAGGCTCTCTTAAATCCCGTTACACTTGAAAAGTTCCTTATCGAGAAGATGAAAACTCTTGGAACTGCTGCCTGTCCCCCGTATCATATTGCTTTTGTCATTGGAGGAACTTCTGCCGAAGCCAACCTCAAAACTGTAAAGCTCGCCTCTGCTAAGTATTACGACTCTCTCCCCACCACAGGGAGTGATTCGGGGCGTGCATTCAGAGATATTGAGTTAGAGCAGAAACTACTTATTGCAGCGCAAAACATTGGTCTTGGGGCGCAGTTCGGAGGAAAATACTATGCACATGATATTCGTGTAATCAGGCTTCCGCGCCATGGAGCCTCTTGTCCTGTGGGTATGGGGGTCTCTTGTAGTGCCGACCGCAATGTAAAAGGGAAGATCAATAAGGAGGGAATTTGGCTTGAGACGCTCGATTCTAACCCCATCAGGTTAGTCCCCGAGGAGCTAAGAAAAGGCTCTGCAGCACACTCCGGAGGGGTGAAAATTGACCTTAACCGCCCGATGAAAGAGGTGCTTGGGGAGCTCTCTAAATATCCGGTCTCCACCTTCCTGCTCCTAAGCGGAACTATTGTCGTAGGGAGGGATATTGCACATGCAAAGCTTAAGGAGCGGATTGATAGAGGAGAGGGGCTACCTCAATATATGAAAGAGCACCCTATCTACTATGCAGGTCCTGCAAAGACTCCGGCGGGGATGCCCTCGGGGAGTTTCGGACCCACCACTGCCGGAAGAATGGATAGTTATGTCGATCTCTTCCAAGAGAATGGCGGGAGTATGATTATGATAGCCAAAGGAAATCGTAGTCAGCAAGTTACCGATGCATGTAAAAAGCATGGCGGTTTCTATCTCGGAAGTATCGGAGGACCCGCTGCCATCTTAGCCCAAGACAATATCAAGAAAGTCGAGGTGCTTGAATACCCCGAACTCGGCATGGAAGCCATCTGGAAAATAGAAGTAGTCGATTTCCCCGCCTTTATCTTAGTGGATGACAAAGGGAATGATTTTTTTGTTACGAGATAATCTCTCCGGCGAGTTTGCCGGTGTGTTTTCCCTCTTTGACGGCAATTTCGCCATTTACGATAACATATTTTATTCCATCGGGGAATTGGTGTGGTTCGGCAAAAGTGGCTCTATCGATAATGGTGTCGGGGTTAAATATTACGATGTCGGCGGCGTAGTTTGGAATTAGCAGTCCCCTCTCTTTAAGCCCTATACGGGAGGCAGGGAGGGCAGTACATTTATGGATGGCTGTGGCTAAATCCATGATTTTTTCTTCTCGGCAGTATTTTCCTAAGAATCGGGGGAAAGTTCCATAAGAGCGGGGGTGGGGCATCCCTTTTCCGAGTACCCCTTCCGGAGAATAGACGCTTCCATCGGAGGCAGGCATTCCGAGAGGGTGCGATAGGAAGAGTTTAACATTGTTCTCAGTCATTGCGAAGCCTATCATATCAGGACCTAATTGTTCTTCGATAAGGAGTTCCCTTATAAACTGCCACGGCTCTTTTTTGGTAATCTCGCAGCACTCTGCCACACTTCTCCCATTGAATGTCTGGTTATCGGGGAGTTTTAGAGAGGTGAGTACAACATTTTGCGGACCTCCGAGGCGGTTTATTCTCGATACTGCATATTCTCCTATTTTTTCTGCCTTGGCATCATTTTTCAGACGGGCAAGTATCTCCTTGTTAGAGCCTTGACGGTCATTAAGTGGTATAAAAGAGGTTAGACCTGTAGAGAATGCAATATATGGGTAGCGGTCAAATCCGATGTTAACTCCGTCTGACTTCCCTCTCTCAATGAGTTTCAAGAGGGCTTCTCCTTTATGCCAATTATTTGCATTCTGTGCTTTCAGGTGGGATATTTGGAGTCTGACTCCCGATTTCTTGGCGATAGTGATTGCTTCGGAGACAGCTTTTTCCACCTCATCATCCTCATTTCTCATGTGGATGGCGAAGAATCCGTCATGTTTAGCCACGACCTTGCAGAGTTCCACTATCTCATCATCGGAGGCATAGGAGCCGGGGGCATATTCAAGACCACAGGAGAGTCCAAGGGAACCCATCTCCATCTCCCGCTCCAAGACACTCTTCATCTTCTCCATCTGCTTTTTGGTGGCAGGAACATTATTGTCCCCAACGACTGAAGAGCGGATATCCCCTTGACCGGAGAGGGAACCATAATTTATACCCATTTTGTTTTTGCGTAAAGCATCATAGAACCCATCTATATCTTGCCAAAAAGGGTAACCTTCGCGAAGTGTCCCACGCTTTTTCGCAAAATAGGCATCTGAGAAGGGGAATGGGGAGTAGCCACAGTTTCCACCGACATCAGTGGTAACCCCTTGAAATATTCTGCTATCTCCTCTTGGGCATTGAAGCAGTTTGGTATCTGTGTGGGTATGTATGTCTATAAAACCGGGGGAGACAGCATCTCCTTTGGCATCTATTATATGGTCGGCACTACTGCCAAGATTACCGATGGCAGCTATTTTACCATTTTTAATGGCAATATCCCCTTTAATTGGGGCTTTTCCATCACCTGTATAGATAACTCCGTTTTTTATAATTGTGTCAAAGGGTTGATTAACACCTATTCCGAGTTTACGGCTGTCGTGAAATCCAAATCCAAATGCGGCACTGGTTAAAGCTGTTACTTTTAAGAAACTTCGGCGTGAGATATTTTTTGACATAGCTGTTATTTTTTACGAATTTTATCTTGAAGTCCTTTGGTGAAATAGACTTTCATATCACTTTGATCGCCATAGACTAAATACCCTTCAAGGTCGGGGCGAGATTCTAAAAATTCAATGGAGGCTTCTACGCCTAAGACCATGCAATAAGTGGCATAACCATCGGCTATTGTCGCATTAGTGGCGATAATGGTGGCACTAAGTAGATTATGCTCCACGGGATACCCTGTTTTAGGGTTAATGGTATGAGAGTATTTTTTCCCGTTTTCGACGTAGAATTTTCTGTAGTTGCCCGATGTTACGATACCCACATCGGTAATCATAAGAACGTCTTGAATAGATTTACCTGCCTCCATGTTTCCATCTTTCGGGGCATCTATACCGATGTTCCAGAGTCTCCCCTTAGGGTTCAAACCTTTGCAGAGGATCTCCATCCCCACCTCCACCAAATAATCTGTGATTCCGAATTTTTCCAGCTCACGTGCCACTACATCGCAAGAGTACCCTTGGGCTATTGCATTGAAATTTAGTTTCATGCGAGGATCTTGTTTTACCACTCTCCCCTCCTTAATTTCCACCTTATCCATCCCCACGAAGCTCAGAATTGAATCTATTTTATGCTGAGATATTGTCTCTTTATTGCTGAAACCAAACCCCCAAATATCGAACAGAGGGGCACCTGTAATGTCAAAAAGTCCGTCACTCTCCAAGTATATCTTTTTGGAGACCGCAAAGAGTTCTGTAAAGAGTGAATCGAGAGAATACTCCTCATTGTTATTGACTTTTGAAAGCAGGGAGACTTTGTTATAACCCGAAAGGGAATTGTCTATTTCCACGAGTCTCTTCTCCACACACGCTTTTATCTCCTCTTCGGGGGTTGTTATTACTTTGCCCGAATCTCCTATGGGAGAGTAAGATATATGGAATGTACCCCCTTGTGCATAGCCATCTATAGTGCGATACTGCTTAGATGGGGAGCACCCGCAAATAAGCACTGCAAAAAACAATATTAATAACCCTTTTTTCATAATGTTCTCGTAATGCTGCAAAATTAAGTAAATAAGTGGCACGGTTTTAGTAAAATTATAAAAAATAGTTACATTTGTGGTTCATAATTTTCATTATATGAGGCGACCCGTTTTATTTATTATATTATCTATTATAATCTCGTCTGTTTTCTTGTTTTCATGCAAGAAGAAGGAGGAGACTAAACTTACTATGGGAGGTGGTATCAAATATGATATGCCCGAGTATGTTATGGTTGGCACTGAGCATAAACTTACAGTTTCCGGTATAACCCTTCCTGAAAACCCTAAATATTTTTGGAAAGCAGATACATTAATAGCTAAAGATACAGTTTGGGGGCAGGAATTTGCTTTTAAGGTCCCTTCTAAGGCAGGAAATTACTCAATTACTGCCGGAGCCATGTTTACAGGGTATTACACTCGAACATTGTCAATGACGATTTTTGCGATAGACCCTGCTTTTAATGCCTCCGTTAAAGGTATTGAAAGGAAAGATTCGATTCAAGATGTCAGGGACGGTAATTGGTACTATGTCTCTAAAATAGGACAGCTATGGTGGTTTACTCAAAATCTCAGATATAAGCCGGTAGGTGTTCCATATATTAATCAAGAGCCCCTAGGCTCCCTTTTCGGGCATCTATATTCCTGGAAAGATGCAACGGGAGGATTTTCTGCTTCAGGAGTTGGAGCAGGACCACAGGGAGTCTGTCCTGCTGGGTGGTCAGTCCCCACAAAAGAGGATTGGGAAAATCTCGGTAAGGAGTTAAATGGCGGTGTTGCCATTCCTTATGATAATTTGTGGGTCGGATTAGGGGGTAAAGTAACCACTGAGGCATATTTTCATGACCGTAGGATGTGGGCATATAGCCCCGATAACTTAAAAGAGAATAAATTCGGTTGGAATGCGCTTCCGACAGGGAGTTCCAAAGACTACTATAAGAGATTTAATAACCTCTACCAATATGGTATGTGGTGGTCTTCTACCCAAAAGAGTGCCTCAGAGGCAAGTTACAGGTATATTTATTACAATCAGTCATATTTTGCACCAAATGTTACAGATAAAGAGACAGTTGGAGTCTCTGTAAGATGTGTTAAAAAAGTAATTTAATTAAATATAAGAGTATGAAAAAGAAAAATTTAGGATGGATAATAGCAATAGGAGTAGTTGCTATTCTGATACTTTGGGCAATAGGTGGATATAATTCACTTGTAAAACAGGAAGAGCAAGTCTCTAAAGCATGGTCACAGGTAGAAAACGTATATCAAAGAAGGGCAGACCTTATTCCTAATTTGGTGGCAACTGTAAAAGGGTATGCGGAGCATGAGTCCTCCACACTTCAAGGGGTAGTGGAAGCGAGAGCAAATGCGACACAGATTAAAGTAGATCCCGAAAAACTCGATGCAGAATCATTGGCCAAATTCCAAGCGGCCCAGGGTGAACTTGGTGCTGCTTTAGGTCGTCTCTTAATGTTACAGGAGAACTACCCTAACTTAAAAGCAAATGAAAATTTCCTCGACCTTCAGGCTCAGTTAGAAGGGACTGAAAATAGAATAACCGTGGAGAGACAGAAGTTTAATGAGTCCGCAAAGACCTTTAATACTTCAGTTAGAGTTTTCCCTAAAAATATAATTGCCAATATGTTTGGTTTCGAGAAAAAGGCATATTTCGAAGCCAAAGAGGGTGCTGACACTGCTCCTGAAGTTAAGTTTTAATTTCGCAAGAGGTGAATCAGTCATTTTTTCAGGCAAAACAGAACCGTGAAAGGATAGTTTCAGCCATTGAAAAGGCTGAGCTTAACACTTCCGGGGAGATTCGCGTACATATAGAGGCTAAATGGAAAGGGGACCCTATCGAGAGGGCTGTCACTATTTTCAATAAACTAAAGCTCTATAAAACCGTTCAGCGCAATGGCGTTCTAATCTATCTTGCCTATAACTCCTCTAAATTTGCAATAATAGGAGATAACGGTATTAATCAGTTAGTTCCCGAAAATTTTTGGGATGAAATAAAGATAAAAATGGGAGCTTCTTTTGCACGTGGGGAGTTTATAGAGGGGATTTGTGAGGCGGTGGTTACGGTAGGAGAGAGCCTTAAAACCTATTTTCCTTATCACGATGACGATAAAAATGAATTAAGCAATGAGATCTCTTTTGGAGAATAGTACTATACGCAGGTGGATGCTTCCGATGATCTTTCTTATCGGGATATTTCTCAATTCCGGAGGACTATCTGCTCAGATTCCCCCCAAACCTCAAGTCCCTTATGCAGTTAATGACTTTGCCTCTCTTTTCACCCCCTCCCAATGGAGTACCCTCGAAGAGAGATTAGAATCTTTTGCTGCCAATACCTCGAATAGGATAGTGGTGGTAACGGTAAATGATTTGGGTGGATATGACCGCTCGGAGTTTGCCTACAAAATAGGAGAGGAGTGGGGAGTAGGGAATGCGGAGTTTAATAATGGTATTGTCATTCTTGTTAAGCCAAAAACTGAAGATTCTCGTGGCGAAGCTTTTATTGCAGTCGGTTATGGTCTTGAAGGGGTAGTCCCTGATGCTACTGCCCGAAGGATAGTGGAGAATGAGATGATTCCTCATTTTAAGGAGAATAACTATTATGCCGGAATAGAGTCTGCCATAGATGCGTTAATGCCGATTCTTAAAGGAGAGATTTCTTATAAAGAGTATGGCGGGGAGAGCGGGGCAGGTTTAGGGGCACTCATAGTCTTTCTTTTTATATTCCTTTTCATAATTTTAGGTGCCAAAAAAGGGGGTGGTACCAATATGGGGAGTGGAAATCGCAAAGGGCCATCTGCTC
>CAZXOP010000023.1:0-20973 GCA_964642235.1 uncultured Muribaculaceae bacterium | reverse complement strand
TGTAATTCCCAAAAATAACATCAGATATTGAGTTGTCTCTATTTGAAATAACTCTTGTCAGATAGAGATTTTCTTTATCTATCCAGAACTGGGAGGAGGTATAATCCCTCTCTTCTTCCGTACCAACCACCAATATCTCCCGTCCCTCTTCTATGATAAGATGAGACTTTTTAATATCGAAGCCGAGTTCTATTAGTTTCGACTCAGTTATAGCGGGGTCTTGATTATAGAGATCAAACCCTAATAATAAGAGGTGGTGAACCATTTTACCCTCTTTAACCACTTGAAAATCTTTGTAACTAAAAATACTATCATTAGCAAACAACATCCCGCTACCACTTTCAAAGCCATTAAAGCGGATATGGAGTTTCTGAGGGGAAGAGAGTATCTCTTGCCAGACCTCCTGCTTTACTATACTATCACCCTTATAGTAATAGACCATCTGCTCGAACCTCATATTCTGAACCCATTTACCCTCCCATTTCAAATGCATTTTCTGTATTATCGAAGTACTGTTATTACTGCATTGAGTAGTGGCAAAAACACCCACTAACAGGATCATTATGCTAATAAATGTGATAATTAATTTATTTAACATATCTATTTTCCTATAAAGATTATTTGAAATTATGAACTTACATTTACTCGAATTAAGAGAGTACTGATGTTGTCTTTTCCCCCTGCATTTTTAGCGGCTTCTGTAACTGCCTGAGATGTAGGATTGTTTATAAGTAATTGCTCTATCTCCTCATTAGACAGCATATCCGATACTCCATCTGAACAAATTAGAAAAAGGTCGTTATCAAGCACTTGATTAGTAAGAATTTTAACATCGATAAAGGCATCCTCACCCGCACCCAAAGAGTTATATATCTGATTTACGGGAAGAGACATGTCCCCCATTAGCTGTCGCATCGAGTGATCAGTACTAAGTTGTTTAAGTATCTCTCCTCTAAATCTATATAACCTACTATCACCTATATTGAGAGCAAAAACACTCTTCTCATACCACAACATCCCACAGAAAGTGCTTCCCATTCCTTCGTATTTAGTGTTGTTAATACCTTCGTTAACAATAAATCGGTGTGTATCTGTTGTCCATTGTTTTAATTTGAGTATTACATCATTATCATCTAAATTATTTGGTAAAGCCATTACAAATTCATCAAATCTCCTCACTGCAATTTCTGAAGCAACTTCACCACAACTATGCCCTCCCATTCCATCTGCCACAATAGCTGCAAAACGGACATCTGAAGTAAATTCGAATGTTGATTTCGCTGCTCTGTCGCGATATAATTCTCCTGCAAGAAAGATAACGTCCTCATTGTTATCCCTTACACAGCCGACATCACTCGTCAAATCTATTTTTATAAGCATCGTCTTGTTGGTTATATTATTGGTTTAATTATTCGACAATAAAATCAAGGTCATAAAAAGAGATTGTATCCCCTACACTGAATTCAACAGGTTGATTTGCTGCAATTCTTGTTTTATTTAAGAACGTTCCATTGGAGGAGTCCAAATCAACAATCTCCCATACTCCTTTACTGTTTTTTTGGATACGTGCATGAGTGCCGGACACATACCCTTGTGCCCCGAAAACAGAGATATAATCACCATTACGCCTGCCGATTATAGCCCCGTCTCTAAGTGCCAATTCAGCATTTAAAACTTTACTAACCATTCGTGACGCTAACTTCACTTGTGCTGTGGGTCTAACTGTTTTTTCAGGTTCAGCGGCAGATTGAGAGTGAACGTGAGGCGCAGGGGGTATTATTGTAGATTGGGACGTTGGTTGATTTACACTCGTGGGTTGTTGTTGCACAGGTGGATTAGTTGCATTGGCACCTTCATCTTTGGCTGGAACAAGAGGTTTTCCACATTCATTACACACTTTACCCTTTTTAAATCCGTGTCCGAAACTACACTTATTTAGCATTTCACCACACTGGTCACAATAATAACTATCAGATTCTATCTCTTTGTCGCAAAAAGGACATTTTAGTAAATTAAGCATATTATTTCTTATTTAATAAAATAGATTCTATTACATATCGTCTAATATCAACTTTGTAAATTGTTGAGGATCGAAATTCGGACTATCCATAAGTTTTCTTATTCGTGAACTTTGATTCGTCTTA
Source organism: uncultured Muribaculaceae bacterium (assembly GCA_964642235.1). Lineage (GTDB taxonomy): Bacteria > Bacteroidota > Bacteroidia > Bacteroidales > UBA932 > CAYSND01. Next base: position 18,829 of record CAZXOP010000023.1, on the reverse strand, counting down.
ACTAACCCAAAATACTGATTGACCTCACGTGCGTTAGCAAAATTTCTTGTACGATGATCATACAGCTCTTTAAAATATTCTTGCATCTTAGCCTCTGCCTCTGGAGTAAGTGTTAGTTGATCATTAGTTGCTTTTTTCATAAATATTTGCACTAACTCCTCGTCATTGTAATCCTCAAAATTAACAACCTTATTAAATCTTGATTTCAGACCACTATTAGTGTTTAGCCATTGTTGCATCTCTCTAGGATAACCTGCAGCTATGCAGATTATTTTTCCACGATTGTCTTCGATAAGTTTTAATAATGTGTCAATAGCTTCTTGTCCGAAAGAGTCCCCTTCCGACTGTTTCAATGCATAAGCTTCGTCTATAAACAATACTCCACCCATTGCTGATTTAAATACTTCTCTGGTTTTAGGAGCCGTTTGTCCTTGAAAGGCTTCTACCAATCCATCCCGCGCTACTTCAACCAATTTATTGGTTGGCAACACATCTAAAGAGTGAAAAATATTTGCCATTATTCTGGCAACTGTTGTCTTCCCAGTACCGGGGTTCCCTAAAAAGAGATAATGGTCACCCAAACCTTGATATTTTTTTCCTAAAGCCTCTGTTTTAGCTCTTTCTACTTTAATATAATCGGCGATATTATATACAGCCTGCTTTACACCATCGAGTCCTATTAAGCCGTTTAGCTCCTTAAAACAGTCTTCTTCTACTATCTTCTTAGGTGGATCATAAGGAATATCATCTGCTTCAAAAGTTTGGAATAATTCTTTTGTAATCTCCTGCCCATTATTCATCATAACTGCCAAGCGGTTTGCTTTACGGCTTTTAGCTTCCCCCAAAACTTTTATTATCTCACCGGCATTTCCAAAATTGTCCTTTTTAGTGTCCACCATCTGGTTAGCAAGTTTTTTTAATCGTTCTTTTGCCTCATCTGTAATATTAAAACTACCCTTTTTTATGTTTTGCATAAAGATATCGACCAACTGATCTGCTGTATAATCCTCAATATGAAGCCAAGTTGTGAATCGGCGTTCCAACCCGGGATTAGCTTTCTTAACAAATAACTCTATCTCCTTGCGATACCCTGCAATAATTACAACAAATTTCCCTGCATCGTTACTCATTCGTGTCATTAGAGCCTCAACGGCTTGCTGACCGGTTTCATCCACATTGCCCAAATTGTCAACCTTAGCTAAATTATAAGCTTCATCTATAAGTAGCGTTGCACCCATTGCCTCATTGCAGGCTTGATCCATTTGTTTGGCAGATTCATTTATAAAAGAGCTCAAAATGTTCTTAGGCTCTTTAACCACAACCTTGCCCGAAGGGAGTAATCCTATAGCTTTAAATATTTCTCCTAACTTATTTGCCACCGTGGTTTTGCCGGTACCTGGGTTTCCTGTCAGCACAATATGAGTATTTGTCAGCTCAGCATTCCCAATTCCTTGTTCCTGCATCTTCTTGTCCATCATTAACTTGGTTGCAAGTTTATGAATCTCCTTTTTAACACTGTCCATACCAATAAACTCATTGAGTTCTCCAAGAATAGTGTCAAGGTCTTTCTCTTTTAGATTTTCTTCCCCTTCAATATCTGCACGAGTCAAAATAGATAGCTGATCTTCAGCATATTGGGAGGACGTACGTAGTTGGTGCACACGCTGACCTTGGTTTTTCAGTGCACGATCAAAGACATTGCGTACTTCGCGTGCATTACCAAAGGATCTCGTATCACGTGCTAAGAACATTTTTTTGAAAAAATTTTCAATATTTTTTTCTGCATCTTCATCAAGGGTAAGCTTCTCTTTTTTCACCATACGCCTAAAAATTTCCGTAAGCTCAGAAGCGTTATAATCCTTAAAATTCACCACCTCGTTAAATCGAGAACTCATTCCGGAATTAGAGTTAAGGAAATCAGCCATCTCCTTAGAGTATCCGGCAGCTATTGCTATAAATTTTCCCCTATTATCTTCCACCAATTTTAATAAGGTATCAATAGCTTCCTGCCCGAAAGTGTCACTATCCCCCTGCTTAAGGGCATAAGCTTCATCAACAAATAAAATACCACCCATTGCTCTTTGCACTGCATCCTCCACGGCAAGAGCAGTCCCCCCCACATGTGCAGCAACTAAATCCTTTCGCGAGACCTCTACAAGCTGTCCGACCGGTAATACATTAAGTGAATTTAGAATATCTGCAAAAACACGTGCAATAGTTGTTTTTCCTGTCCCTGGGTTTCCAAGAAATAAAAAATGGTCTTTAATCTCTCGTTTTGCATTATTTCCCCTACGCTCACACTCCAAATCAATCTTATTAATAAGTTTTTGAATGGTAGTTTTTATCTCATCTACCCCTACAAACTCATCGAGGGTTGCCATAACTTCCTCATAACTTTTCTGTTTGAACTCCTCACCTTGGACATCATTGACATTAGCCACTACTGCCTTATGATCTCGTTTTACCACATTGGAAAAAATATCAGAAGCCTTTTTAGTCGCAAAATGTCCATTTCCAAAATCTGGTTTTTTATTTCTAAATTCATGTGTGAATACCCTTTGTAGCTTTGCTCTCGCATCGTCATCAAGTGAAATTTTATACTCTTCCTTTAATTTTAGTTCGCATATCTCTGTTAGTTCTTGTACAGAGTAATCTAATAAACAGAAATGATATTCAAACCTATTGGCAATATCAGGATTGGTATTCATAAACCCTTTTAACCCCGGCAATCCTGTTAAAATGACAATGGGATCATTACCCCATTCATCATTCATACACTTAAATAACTTGTCAAGTTTGTTAATATCATCAGATGACTTTTGGGGCAGTAATTTCTGACAGTTTTCTATTACAAGAATTCCACCCTTTGCTTTTTTTATATTTTCCTCCCAGAGATCAGCCTTATCGGTTTTTTTAGAGAAGTCTTCATAATCGACAGCATCTACTATCATTGCTGTTGGCTTTTTGATAATGTCTGTTGAATATAACAGATGTTGTATTGTTTTTACAAGCTCTGTTTTGCCTGTTCCACTATTACCACTTATAACCATGTCCATCCCTAAGCGGATCTTCACTCCTGTAGTTTTAGCTCTTAGCGAAATACTTTCGCAGGTCTGAACCAGATCTTGCAGTTGGTTTTTCACACTATCCATCCCCACAAGTGATTGAAGAGGAGCGTTAGATTTTGTGATTACACTCTCGCCACACCATTTACAAAACAGTGCTTTGTCGCGATTGGGTTTATTACATTTAGGACAATTCATAGCTTTTCTATCTTTTTTTCAAATATGAACTTAACCTCTTTTTTGGTTTTGTAATTTTGGTAAGTTCCTGTTATTACAGAAAAATCTTCATTAAATACCCCCTCATACTTCCCATCAAGATTTCCATTCTCTACAACATCGTCGAGGTTAATTGTTTTTTCTTCCATATCTATAGAGCCCTTTATCGACTCCTTTAACATGGTTTCATATTTTACATTAACATAACCATCAACTTGGTTTTTCTTCGCCTTATATAAATGGAGGGTGGATTCTCGATTATCAAAAGTGCCTGTATATTCACCAAAGAGTTTTTCATACTGTTGTGCTTTCTGCATATTTTGGTACCCTTTCATCTCAAATTTAGGTGAAAAATATGCTAACATAAACAATGTCGCTAAATTAAATACGGATAATATCAGGGTTAGAAAATAGACTCTTCTGGTACCTTTCTTTAACTTATCCATATATGTAATACTACTATCCTCTATTGACGACTCGAATAGTGTTCCATCCTCTGCTTTAAATGTGTAATGTAAAGGTTCAAGAGAGAACTCTTCAAAACCTGGATATAACACATCTTTATATTGTGATTTGTGTGCCCTGTTTCTAAGATATCCAAATATGATAGTTAATACAAACCCCAACAACAATAAAGCGGAAAAAGTATAAGATGTATAGGCTATAGTTAATACGAATAGAACAAAAAATGGAACAGTAATGGCAAATGCTATTAATAATGCCTTAAAAAATCCATCATCTAAACGGAACTTACGATACCCCCATACTAAAATGAGAACTCCTAAACTTGCATATTGTATCCAACCTTTATAGCTTGTAAAGTCTATTGGGATGGTATTTAGGGCATAAATCGCTATTGCTGTAAGAATCGTTACTAATACTCCCATTATTATTTTGGACCAGATGTTAAAATGTAACTTACGCAATACCTTCTTATTCATTCTCCTCACCATGCCGTTAGCTACATTAAAGTTTTTCACGTCTATATCATCTATATCCAATGTTGCAAGATATTCGACAAACTCAACAGTTGCTTCCTCAAATGCATATTTTTGGGAAAGATCAAGGTCTGGATCTTCTTGAAAGAAAATTGTTAGCCAATGTGATAAGAAGCCATTATTATTTTCTTCCTCAATTTCATTTTTAGGTATTTCTTCTAACTCGTCCAAGTCAAATACATATTTATCACTTTTGGGAAAATAGTAATATGGATTATAACCTAACCCCTTTATTGCTTTATAAATACCTATCTTCCAAGTATATGGTGCATATTTCTCAGTATTGTCTTTAGACTCGACGTCCATACAAAACCTTATCCACTCTATCTTATCATCATACACACCTTTGGATTTCAAATAGTAATATAAGCGAGTCCCATCAATATTACACATCATATCCAGCTCGTGACTCTCAAAAGAGTTTACATCCTGTTTAGGTATATATTTCTCCATTTTATCATTCATGTAAAGCCCAATATCTTGTGCTGTGAATATGTATGTATCAGCAGTTTCATCTATCCCTAAATCGTAAGAAACCTTCGGATTAAGACAATAGAGTACACACCATGGATTAACATCGTGCCCATCATGAGTGCGAATTTTACCTTCAATAGAAGGATCGATATGATGCAACCAAACGAGAAATGACTCATCCACAAGGTCTTCCCAAGATTCATCAGAGACTACATTGTATTCGCAAAAAGACAATACCTCATCCGGGGTATGGCACTCTCTCTCCTCTCCCTCCTCACTGGTCATAGTCCATGGCAATTCTATATGGAGTGTATGAACCATTTGCAATAGTACCCCCCTTTTGTTTTCACTCTTATTAAAAAGGGGAGAGAATTTTTGTGTGATATTTCCTGCTCCGTGTGCATTAAAAAACAAGAAAAGTGTATCATTAGGGTTAAGTAGCGCGTTGGTATAATAATCTATATTTTGATGCAGGGAGAGGGCGATATCTTCGGGACTTGAAAGGGCATTGTTCTGATTATCATAGTATGGAATATTGGGATTAAGAAAATAACATGCAGCATACAATCCGGCAGTTTTATCCTTAGGATATTGATTTTCAGCAATATATTCTATCTCAACAGCAAGCTCAGGGCGTTTATTGGCGGTAAGCCATTCAGCAATTTTACCGGAATATAAATATTTTATAGAAAGTTCTTGATCCTCAAACATAAAGAGCCCAAGTTCTTCTGGAGAAGTTGCTATAAGTTTATTATGCTGATTAAAGATTATCTTAAAGTCTTCACTTACCTCTTTTTTAATGTCAATAATGTCTTCCCCCTTACTCCAGCGGATTAGTTCAGGCAATCCCGCTCTTACATTCGGGTCTGTGTGTGTTAAAGCCTTAAATAGTTGCAATGTGCGATCAGAAACATTCTTAGGGTAGGGGAGATTCCCGTTACGTTTCAAGTTAATTAACTCATATTCACTTATTGAAAAAATGCTCTCTCCACTCCAGAGTGTCAGTAGCATCATACCGAGAGAATAAAAATCAGATTTATATCCTAATTGTATTTTCCCATCAATAGAAAAATAATACTCAGGAGCAGCATATATTTTAGTCCTTAGTTGATATTCAACTTCCACCTTACCTTCCTCATTAGCCTCAATAGCTATCCCGAAATCGGCAAGAGCAAGATCCTCTATTTTTCTGTTTTTATCCTTAAAAAAGAAATTTGCGGGTTTAATATCACGATGTATAATCCTTTTACGATGTAAGAAATCTATAGAAACTGCACATTGTAAAGCTATTTCGCATAGCAACTTCTCATTACCTTCTAAATTGAGCTGGTCAAGAGAGCCACCTGCATAATATGGCATCAGCTCATAATCACGAACTTCTTGTGTGCTTGGATTCTCCCATGTTCCGTGCTGTAAAGTATCAACCAATAATCCTGTGCCTCCAACCTGTCGTACAAGTTCCATAATACTATGATTAGGAGGTGGTATCAGCCCTGCATAATAGAGTTTTAATGCATATTGATTCCCATTATTTTCCACAAGATAGATTTGCGCTTCTCCTGTTCCTGATGAAATAATCTTAACAACAGAATATTTTACCCTATTTAAGACAAATTCTTCAATCTCAGCACTTACTATTTTGGCAATTTCGGATTTTCTCTCTTCTGGACGCATTGTCTTTTCTTGGGCTTGAGGACGTTGAGTCTTCTCTTGGACTTGAGGGCGCATTGTCTTCTCTTGGACTTGAGGGCGCATTGTCTTTTCTTGGACTTGAGGGCGCATTGTCTTTTCTTGGATTTGAGGGCGCATTGTCTTTTCTTGCGAAGATTGGTCTTCCATAATATTATATTATTTTAGTTTTGTTTATTATTTCAACTATTTGCTACTTATGTTCCCAACTCTTTGTTACTTGTTCGCTCTCTTCGTAAATCCATGTTCCACCACTAAATGGTTCAGCACACTCGTTTGGTTGGGAATGAATACAACCATAAGCATTACACCTCCATCCGATTAATATTTTGGATTTAGTAATCACTATGACTTCAACTTTCCTAGCAGAATAATAGTCACGCTGCATTTGAGGGGTTAAATTAGCATCAGGAGTCATAGAATTCAGAAGACTCTGTATTTCTTTCATTTTCTCTTTATATTTTTGAATAGCCTCCTCTTTATTAGCAATTTTTATATTAAAGTTGATTTTGGATTTAGGGGGAGAGGGGGGAGTAAACGGTTGTTTAGGCTCCGCCTCTTTCTCATTGTGTTTAATACCACGAAAGGCAGCAAGGATATCCCTGTATTGGTTTACTACCATTCTGTCCTCTTCTGAAATTTGAGGTGCTTCAGGTGCCTCATCGACATCATCTGCGATAGCGTCTAAGTATTCCTCAATCTCTAAAAGTTCTTGCACTATCAAAACTGCTTGTTTCACCCTTACATCATTACGAGCCTCTTGTAAAGCTAAATTCGCTAAATTATTCAGGGGAGTATTACATTTTCTACAAAAACTTCTAAAACTTAGAGTTTGGCAATTAGGGCAGGTAATACCATGACGCGGATTACCACACTCTGTACAAAAAACATCTTCAGCGGAGGTAAGTTGCCCACAAAATGAGCAAACTTCCATATTTAAATTTTGTCCACAAATTTTACAAATTTCCCAACTAGGCTCAATTTCATTTCCACAGGTGGGACATTTGTTTTCATTAACATTCAGACCACATTCTGCACAGAATTTATCACCGGCAGATAATAGGGCGCCGCAATTAGAACAGACACTAACGGACATTTCCTCCCTCGTGGGTTGTTGTTTAGTTTGACTCTGTTCAACAGTTTTTTCTTTCTGTTGTTGAATCCCTTTTTGCATATAATTGTATTGTTTGAAGCTTTATTATATAAGTTTACAAATTTAGTTTTTAGGTGTATGCAACGAAAGTTCAAGCAATAAAGAAAGTGTCAATAAGTATAAAAAATGTGTCAACTTGTACAACAAAGGCTATTTAGAGGCAAACTACAATTTTTTACGATAAGTATTTGGAGTGCATCCGTAAGTTTTTTCAAAATTGCGACGGAAAGTAGATAAAGAGTTAAACCCTGACTTCTCTGCAATGACTTCGAGGGTATCATTGTTTTTGGGATTTGATAACAATGTAGAGGCAAACTCTATACGATATTTATTAATATAGTCGCAAAAAGAGAGGTGTAGTGTATTATTCAGATAATTTGAAAGATAGGTGCGATTTGTGTTAATTTCGTTTAAAACATCACTTATAGTCAATTTGGGGTTTAAGAACAATTGATTATTAATCATTACCTCCTCTAGTTGCTCCATAAATAGAGGTGAATTCTCTGTACTGTCATGTTCTGATGGTTCATCAATTATTTGGACTACACGAAGCTGAACATACCCGTGTTTAAACACAATAACCCATACTATAAGAGAGCAGAGAAGATATATACAATCAATAAGACTATTTGTTAATCCGGCTGAGATATTCCATATTATAGCGTAAAACAGGAAAACAACAATTACCTTATTCATCCACTTTATTTGCAGTGTTTCTAAGTATGAGTAGTTATCAACAATATATTGGTTATACTTACGTTGGAACCTAAAATAATAGATATACCCACCTATGCTATAAATCAAATTCCAAAGACAACTAATCTTAAATATTAACTCATACTTAGTAATACCGTAAAGTAAAGAACAAATAAAGAAAGGCAATATATGTAATGAAATTCTTTTGAGATTTGTGGAGTCGGGGTGCGCAAATTCCAAAACGTACATTACACAACCTATCACTGCCCAATTATCTATTGTAATAAGCAGTTTGCTTATATAATCTGACTTTTCAAAACTTGGGACAATAAGCAACAAGTCTTTTAGAAACAATATAGTGTAAAAAAAATATAGATAGGCAAGCAATCGTTTTAACCGATCATCTCCAGATTTAAGAAAAAGCATTACCCCTGCTGTGGCAGTAAAAGTAAAGCAACCCCCTAATAGAAAAAGTATTAGATTCTGAATCATAATATATATTTTGTTTTAATTCTTTATTTATTGTAAGTGACTTTAAGAATAGACATCATTATTTCTAATTATAAAAGGAAAACAAATTTATGAAAATTAGAGCTATTGAACAAGTATTTCAAGATTTCAATGTAGAACTGTAGAAAGTATAATAGGGGCAATGATTCTGTTTATACGAAGATACTCCCAATAGAATATGTTCTGGCTTGTCCGCTAATTAGAACTCTTTCGCCTCTCTCTTGGCAGTATAGTTTTCCCATTCGCTCTGAAACTTGAAGTGCAAAGAGCTCTTTTTTATTGAGACGTGCTGCCCAAAATGGGATTAAAGAGCAGTGAGCTGACCCTGTAACCGGATCTTCTAATATGGTAGCTTGTGGGGTAAAAAATCTCGAAACGAAATCTGATTTATCACCCACTGCGGTAACAATTACACCACCGGGGTTAATATTGATCTGATCAAATAACTCCCTCGCTATTTTAATGTTCCGAACTTGAGATTCATTGTCATAAACTAAAAAGTAGTCTCTTGCCTTTAGAACCTCCTTGGGTTTAATGCTCAGGGAGTCCATTATTACCTGCGGGAGTGTGTCAGGAGCAGGCATTCTTGAGGGGAAGTCCATTGTATAAAGACCATTGTTTTCCAAAACCACGAGCTCACCACTCATTGTTTCAAAAACTATTGTATTGTTTTTATAGTTAAGGATTGCTTTTAAAGCATGTGCTGTGGCAAGTGTTGCATGTCCACACAAATCCATTTCGATATCGGGTGTGAACCAACGTAAATGTATTTTATCCCCTTTATCCACGAAAAAAGCTGTCTCAGCCACCCCATTCTCCTTAGCTATTTTCAACATTATCTCATCCGAAAGCCACTTGTCGAGAGGTACGACACAGGCAGAATTGCCACCAAAGACTTTGTCGGTAAAAGCATCTATCTGGTAGATATTATATGTCATATCCTTTTGTTTTAATTATGGTTTAATTTGTAACCCCATGTAAGAAACACACCTTCAAATGTACTATAATAAGATTATCAAAACAAAAATTAATGAATTTTCCTGACCTTTAACCAAACGAAGTTTGGTGTCTCTGCAGAGACCGCTGCGGCTTGTGCTTACGGATTGAATGCATGTAACAGTTCTGAGCTTTGAATTTGACGAAGTACCCAAAAACCACTAACAGTAACATAAAGTAAGCGGAAAAGAGTAGCAGCGTGCCTCCATCCCCCACAGGGGGATTATAGGGGGGTAAAATTAACCAAACGAAGTTAGGTGTCTGCATCAGCAGACCGACACGGGTCGTGCTTACGGAACGAATGTAACCATAAATACTGAGCTTTGAAATTTGATGAAAGTACCCAAGAACCACCAAGCTAAACATAAAGTAAGCGGAAGACAGTAGTGTCGTGAATCCATCCCCCACAGGGGGATTATAGGGGGGTAGTAAAAAGAGCGGAAGACGAGACTCGAGCCCGCAAGCGGGCTGATGCTCGCGAACTTTGTCTATGGCACTGCGTGCCTGAAGGGTCGCTTGTTCGAGTCTGAATATATTGAACCTTGAGTGGGAAATAAAAAAGGTCATCGATTTGATGACCTTTCTGGAGCGGAAGACGAGACTCGAGCCCGCAAGCGGGCTGATGCTCGCGAACTTTGTCTATGGCACTGCGTGCCTGAAGGGTCGCTTGTTCGAGTCTGAATATATTGAACCTTGAGTGGGAAATAAAAAAGGTCATCGATTTGATGACCTTTCTGGAGCGGAAGACGAGACTCGAACTCGCGACCCTAACCTTGGCAAGGTTATGCTCTACCAACTGAGCTACTTCCGCATTTCTCCCTCTAATCTCTTTTCGGGAGTGCAAATGTAAGACATTTTTCTTTTGCAGCAAAAAAAAAGTCAAATCTCTCCTAAACCCCTGTCTCAAATTCCCTCAGAAATCTGACATCATTCTCAAAATAGTGACGGAGATCACGCACCTGCCATTTAAGCATTGCGATTCTCTCTATCCCCATACCAAGGGCAAAACCTGTATATTTAGTGGAATCAATTCCCGACTCCTCTAAAACATTGGGGTCAACCATACCACACCCCATTATCTCAAGCCACCCTGTCCCTTTACAGATATTACACCCTTTACCATTGCAAATATTACAACTCACATCTACCTCAGCACTTGGCTCAGTAAAAGGGAAATAAGAGGGGCGAAGGCGAATCTGTGCATTATCTCCGAACATTTCGCGTGCAAAGAGGAGTATTGTCTGCTTTAAGTCTGCAAAAGAGACATCTTTATCTATATAAAGAGCCTCTACCTGATGGAAAATACAATGGGCACGCGCTGAAATGGCCTCATTTCTAAAGACTCTTCCGGGGCAAATAATTCTAATCGGGGGTGCCATCCTCTCCATAGTACGAACCTGTACTGAACTCGTATGAGTACGCAAAATTATCGGATTATACCCTTTAACCCCTGGAGATATAAAGAAAGTATCCTGCATATCACGTGCAGGGTGCTCAGGAGGGAAGTTAAGAGCCTCAAAAACATGTCTGTCATCCTCGATTTCAGGACCCTCAGAAATGGCATATCCGAGTTTCTTAAATATAGATATTATCTCATCACGGGTAATGGAGATAGGGTGTCGAGTTCCTAATTCCATATGGTCTCCCGGCTTAGTAAGGTCATAAGCAGCCTCATCAGTACCACCCTCCTCCTCTATTGCTCTTCTAAGCTCCTCTATCTTCTCAGTAGCAGCAGTTTTAAGCTGATTTAACTTCTGACCAAACTCCCTTTTCTGTTCGGGTAGAACATTCCTGAAGTCATCAAATAACTTGGTAATTTCCCCTTTTTTACCGAGAAGGTGAACTCGCATCTCCTCTATTTCCTGTTCTCTTTTTGCTTTTAGCTCCTCTACCTCTTTGAGGAGTTTTTCGATTCTCTCTTTCATTGTTATAAAAAGCGATAAAATTAGAAACTGCGTCTGCTAAGCGGCATGGTCATACACCTTGCTCCCCCACCACCGCGAGGAAGTTCTGAACCATCTATAGTAACTGCTATTTTTTTCTTTCCTGCCACACCGACCTTCCCATCAATAACATCCCAAGCAGAAACAATCTTGAACCCATTGGAAGAGAGTTCATTCAGAGTATGTACATTTCGTGCATAGCAAATTACCTTTCCGGGTGCAAAAGCAAAGAAATTAGCACCACTATGCCATTGTTCTCTCTCCTGATCCCACTCATCTGCCTCCCCACCGCATATAATCGGCTCCAGGTCCATTCCAAGTCGTTTCAAGACAGAGAGCATATTGGCAACACTCTTAATTTTAGAAACCCTTCCATTATCGATGGTAATATGAACCGTCTGATATTGGTTATCTCCGAGAATTAATGGCTCGAAAACCATACATTTATCTTCGTCAAGCAGGGTGAAAACCATATCGAGGTGGATAAAAGACTCAGGGGTATGAGGAAGTTGCTGCACAATAACATGCTTTCTCCCCTCCGGATTCGACTTGCAGAGTCTGGAAATTAGAAGGTCAATACCTTGCGTACTGGTTCTTACTCCACTTCCGACAAGAACAATATCCTCTCTCGCAATTAAAATATCTCCCCCTTCCATATAAATATCATTGTTCCCGGGTTGGAAATCGGAGGCATTGATTACAGTACAGTCAAACGCTCCGCTCCCCTTATAAATCGCCTCCATAATCAAAGACTCTCGCATCCTCACCTTATTCGCCATTCTGCAAATTAGGGCACTGTTTCCTATTGTTACAGAGGCATCACGAGTAAAATAGAAGTTATAGAGTGGGAACAATGCATAATATTCATCTTTCAAATACGCAGTCAGAGTATTAATCTTCGCCGGAAGCCCTTCTATAAGGACCCTTGCAAGCGACTTGGAACTCATCTCCATTAAGGTATCAAAATAATCTGTTACCTGCTCCACAACACAAATCTTCCCTATAAGAGACTCCCTCTCTTTATCATCGTCAAGCACTTTTATAAGGAGATCCACCACATTATAGACTTTCGCCACTTTGGATAGGACTCCATAAAGCTGTTCGTACTCTTTTTGCGCTATCGAGAGGTTCAATATATCACTATACAACGCTCTCTGCGCATTCCTCGGTGTCATGTTTTCCACCTCTGCACCCGGAGTGTGAAGCAGCACAGCGTCAAGCTTCCCAATCTCGGATTGGATATTGATTTTTAACGGTTTTTCCTCCATATAATAGAATTCTTTATTGAAATTTTCCTTTATCTTTTACCGAAAGGTCGGTAAACATATTCTTAAAACGAATATCATCACGAGGGCAGATCATAAGAACATCCTTCGTATTTATAATCATAAAATTATCTAACCCCTTTATAGCCATTAGCTTCCCCTTTTCAGTGTTCATTACGATGGAGTTGGTAATCTTATCCATCATATTCTCATCAGCTTTCACAAAATTATTGTTTTCATCTTTTTCGGAGTGTAAAAAGAGTGAACTCCATGTCCCTATATCCGACCAACCAAAAGATGCTTGGAACACCCACGCTTTTTCAGTCTTCTCCATAATACCATAGTCTATAGAGATACTGGTACAGTTTTCATATACTGCATTGATAAATGGCACCTCTTTATCTGTAAAATAAACATCCTTCCCTTTATTAAATAGAGAGGTAATCTCAGGGAGCCACTTCTCAAACTCCTCTTTGATAGTCTCTAAATTCCATATAAAAATCCCTGAGTTCCATAAAAACTCACCGCTGTCTAAGAAGACCTGTGCAAGTTCCTGATTAGGTTTTTCAGTAAAAGTCTTAACTGCATTTACTATATGCCCCTCTATATTCTTATGTTCTTTCACTGCCATCTGAATATACCCGTATGAGGTCTCGGGAGAGGTAGGTTTAATCCCCAAGGTAAAAAGCTGATTATTTTTAGAGGCATATTTAAGTGCCTGATTTATCATATCCACAAATAGGTGCTCATTAGAAATAACATGATCCGAAGGGGTTACGACCATAGTAGCATTTGGATCTTTCTGATAGAGCTTATATATTGCATAAGCAAGACATGGTGCAGTATTTTTACGAAAAGGTTCCAATAAAATATTCTGTTCTGGAACTGTTGGTAACTGCTCCATAACTAAGGATTTATATTGAGAAGCTGTAACGACTAATATATGACTGTCGGGAACTATTTTTGAAAACCTATCATAAGTCATTTGTAAAAAAGTTCGTCCTGTTCCAAGTATATCGAGAAACTGTTTAGGTCTCGAATTTCTACTGATAGGCCAGAATCGGCTACCGATCCCGCCTGCCATAATCACACAATAAAAATTATTTCCCATAATAATAGTTGTTTAGCAAAAGGGTATAAAAGCATCGGGTATATACTCGACTTTTATTTTGGAACATCGGAACAAGACAGATAGTATGTCAAAACCGACCTCTTTATCCACATTTGCACGTAAAATGTACGAATTAGCCGTCTTTATTAATCTGCGCTGTTTTTTTCTAATAACAGTCTCGTGAGGTAAAACAGCACTCGGTTCACTTAAGGAGCGTACCTCCACAATATGTATCTTCTCTCTGCTCTCCATTATCAAATCAATCTCACAATGTCCGTGCCGCCAATTTCTCTCCCTAAGTATCAAACCTCGCTCTAAAAGAAACTGAAGGGCGATCTCCTCAGCTAATCTCCCCCTCTCCCAACTCGGTATTTCATCCGTCTCTCTCATCTCTCATCTGTATGTTTTTAATCCACTCGCACAAAGGTAAAAAAAAAGTGCGACACTTTGTCGCACCTTTTTCCTTTTATCTAAATTAGGCTCGATTATCTGAAAATATAACGAACACTAAGCTGCATCATCCAAGTAGAACCTAAACTCATTGCAGGAGCGAACTGAGTAGAAAGAACCTCTGTACCATTTCTCTGGAACTGATATAAAGGAGCTACTGTACCTCCTTGCTGATAGAAATAATCTCTACCTGCAGAGTTTACGGCTGCGAGAATAGCTGTTCTGTTAGCTGCCATTCTGCTACCCCAATTCTTATTAAGAAGGTTAGCAAAGTTTCTTATATCAAGACCGATTTGGAGGGTATTTCTCTGCCCGTTCTTCATGGTCATATAAAAATCCTGAGTGAATTTAAGATCTAACTGATTAACCCAAGGAGCAACTAGACCATTTCTCTCTGCATACTGCCCTTTTCTGGTCTTTAAATAAGGATCTTGTTCTACAAATGCCCAGAAGTCTGCACTCTGCTGAGCAGCGGTATAAGTTTGAGTAGCCCCAGCAGCATCTTTATAAGTATAAGGTCTAAATGTAAGCTCATCAGCAGCCTTAGGAACATATATTAAGTTAGAAGGACCACCATCACCCACAACGTTCTTGGTATAAGTGTAAGAGTATCTTCCCTGAGGACCACCTTCAAAGAATAGACTGATTGCTGAACCGAAATATTTAGCATACTCGATCTTATAACCTAAAGAGGCGATAAGACGATGAGGCATAACATAACCTGCTATTCCTAACTGACGTAGGTTCTGACCATTTACAGTAGCAGCATTTTGCCAAGCTGAATACATCTGATCTCCCCAACCATCTCCAAGACTCTCTGCTCCACTATATGTGTAAGCAACCATACCATTGAAACCATGCCAATTATTCTTTTCTAACTTAGCTGTTACTGAATAATAATATCCGGATAGCTCTGAGTTATGAAGAAGATAAGCGTCTCTAATAGCAGCATATCTTGGACCCCATGCTAAACGATTGTCAGAGAAGTTAGCAATATTAGAAGAGACGTAACCCTTTAGACCAACGTTAGTGATGGTAGTAGGATTAACATCGTAGTTATATACCCCTTCGAGAGAGAAGAGAACATCTGCAGGAAGTTTCACATCAAGAGCCAATGATGATTTCCAAGTCTGAGGCATCTTAAGGTCTTTCGCCATCAAAGTAACTGATGAAGGAACTACATTAGCAGCAGTAGCCCCATTAGGATATATCTGCTGTAAAAGATTTAATCTATCAGCATTAAAAGTAGGAATTACAGCTGCACCACCTGCTTTAGCAGTGTAAGTATTCTGTAGAACACCTGCGTCACCTGCTTGAGCTACAATCCATACAAAAGGAAGTCTCCCTGTGAAAAGTCCTGAACCTCCACGTAATACGAACTTACGGTTACCTGTAATATCCCAGTTAAAACCAACACGTGGTGAAATCATTACCTTAGTACTAGGTAGCTGAGAGGTGTTATATTTTCCACCACTATTGTGAACAGAAGCAAACACAGCATCACTTACCGCTTTATTATCAATATTACTTAGGTCAGGATACATCGGAAGCTCGAAACGAACACCTGCCAATAGCTTAAAGTTATCAGCTAAAGACATCTCGTCCTGTAGATAGAGAGAGAATTGATGGAAAGTAAATGAAGGGAAAGACTGTGAAAAATCTTTATTATAGGAGTGAGTGATAGCAAACTGCTGAGGTGTATTAAACACTGTTCCTGCACTAATAGCAGAAGAGAGAGCTGCTTCATCAGCAAATCCGAAAGAGTAAAATCCTGAACCGAATCTCTGGAAACCATTTATTGTAAAGTTGTTCTCATACTGAAGTCCTGCGAATAGATTGTGGCGACCAAGACTGTATGAAAGCTCATCTGTAACAGAGATAGTGGTAACATCTCTAAGGTTGCCATAAGAGAATAATTCTGTTCCAAAAGAGGTGTAAGTTTTACCCCCTACAACTAAGTCAACAAAAGGGAACTCTCCACCTTGTGTGCTTCTTGGCTCAAACTGATGAGAGTATGTAGCACGAAGAACATTGTTTAATTTTCCTTCAAAGAAACGTGAGTTCAACTCCGCTGCAACAGAAGAGTAGTTCTGCTCCTGGAAATAACGGGCATTCTGGAAAGGAATTGCCTCCATAGCTAGACGGTTTGTAGAAGAGTAGTTTCTATCTGCTAAACCGGAAGTAGAAGTTGAAGGGTTTGAAGGGTATTTATAACGTGTAATATTGTAACGAATATTGAATTTATGATCTCTATTAATGTTCCAGTCTAAACGAGCCAAAGCTTTAAAAGAGGGTGACTCAGAAGAGTAACCTTGGTATAGACCCGGATCATAACTCCATTTGTCTTTTAAGTATGTTGAAAGAGCATCCAAAACAGTAGCACTTGGACGAGCCACACCGTCATTACCGGTAGTGTAAGGTTTTTCACTAGTAGCAGCTACTCTGGATGGACCTGGTTCTGTTCTCTTTTCTACTTCAACATTAAGGAATAAGAAGAGTTTGTTCTTTATAATAGGAGCACCAACGCGAGCACCATAAACGAGGTTAGTCTCTTCGTTTACGGTAAGTTCGTTACTTCCTACAAATTTCCCTCTGAATTTCTCATTGTAAAAATAAGTGTAAGCAGAAGCCTCTACTTTGTTACTACCTGAACGGGTTACAGCATTCAACGAACCTCCCAAGAAACCGCTCTGGCGAACATCATAAGGGGTTACGCTGATAGACATCTGCTCGATAGCATCCATAGATACTGGAGATCCACTTGCAGGCATACTCTGTCCAATACCAAATGCATTATTAGCAGCAGCACCGTCAATAGTAAAGAAGTTCTGACGATAGTTACCTCCTCCGATTTGAGGACCACTACCACTATTATAAGCCTGAGGGGTAAGTTTAACCACATCCTCCATACTACGAGAGATCGAAGGGAGTGAGGACAATGCGTTTCTGTCAATGCTTGTAATGGCACCTGAGCGGTCAGACCTCATGTTTGAAGAGGTGCTTTCTGCTGAAATAACCACTTCTTGAAGGGTTAAAGACTCCTCTTTCATTTTTGTGTTCAAAACATAGTTGTCTGCCAAGGCAACACTTATGTCGCGAATTTCGGTCTTTGTATAGCCTAACATCTCTACGGTAACAGTATATGGACCGCCCGGACGAATGTTCAATATTCGATAATTACCACTTCCATCAGCGACTGCATAATACTGTGTTCCGGAGGGAGTATGAACTGCAATAACCGTAGCACCTGCTACTGCAGTACCGGACTCATCTGTAATTTTTCCACTCATAGATGATGAAGTCACCTGTGCATAGGCACCAAAAGCAACGAATAGGCTCATCACGATGAGAGTAATTCTTCTAAAAGTCTGTTTCATAAATAATTTTAAATAAGTTAATAAAATTTTATGCGACAAAAGTAATAAAATGAAAGATAATAACCTTACATTTTAGATTAATTTTATCATTTTGTAACATATTTTTGGTTTTATTTTAATAATCCCTACATTTGCATCTAATTTATAAGATGTGGATAGATTTGACTGCTTGCAACCACGAAAAAAAATGCTAAAACCATTGGTCATTTTTCGGCATATATAGTCAAACTTCCCCATCATTAGATAAGGGGATTTATTTTTTTAAAACAATATATTATGTCGTATTTATTCTCATCAGAATCAGTTTCAGAAGGGCATCCTGATAAGGTTGCAGACCAAATCTCAGATGCTATTTTAGATGATTTCCTTCGTCAGGATTCAGAGGCAAAGGTTGCTTGCGAAACCTTCGTCAGCACCGGACTTGTGGTTATTTGCGGAGAAGTTCGCACAGATAAAGCTTATGTTGATATTCAAAGCATTGCTCGTAATGTTATAGAAAAAATCGGATATACTAAAGCCGAATATATGTTCGATTCCAAATCATGCGGAATCCTCTCCGCACTCCATGAACAGTCACCGGATATTAATAGAGGGGTGGTGGTTGCAGAAAAAGATGAACAAGGGGCCGGAGACCAAGGGATGATGTTCGGATATGCCTGTTCTGATACAGAGGAGTATATGCCTCTCCCTCTCACATTATCACATATTACTCTTATTGAGTTAGCGAAAATCAGGAAAAACGGTAAAAAGATGAAATATCTCCGTCCCGATGCTAAATCTCAGTTTACTATCGAATATGATGACTCACATAACCCTATACGAGTACATACCATCGTTATCTCTACCCAGCATGATGAGTTTGCAGATGACCTTACCATGCAACAGA
>CAZXOP010000022.1:0-22001 GCA_964642235.1 uncultured Muribaculaceae bacterium | reverse complement strand
CGGGAATTAGGGAGATGGTCCTTACAATCTCTTTAATGAGATCTGCTCTCCGAAGTGGGTCTTTGGCAATATCCTTGGCAAGGAGTTCATACTTAAATTCAATAAAATCTCTCTCTGCTTTTTCAAAAAAGTCAACTATTTCATCGCCTCTGTGGGAGCGTGCGTAGGAGTCAGGGTCGTGCCCTTCGGGGAACAATATAACCTTTACCTCCATCCCCTCTTCTAAAAGCATATCAATGCCTCGTAATGAGGCTTTTATCCCTGCAGGATCCCCGTCATAAAGGACAGTTACTTTATTTGTAAAGCGTTTGATGAGTCTTATCTGGTCTGTGGTCAGGGAGGTGCCTGAGGAGGCGACCACATTCTCTACCCCTGCTTGATGAAGTGAGATTACATCAGTGTAACCCTCCACGAGATAGCATTTTTGGAGTTTTGCAATGGCTGATTTTGCAAAATAAATCCCATAAAGCGTGCGGCTTTTATGGTAAATTTCTGTTTCGGGAGAGTTTACATATTTCGCAACCTCTTTATCTGTTCTCAGTGTTCTCCCCCCGAAAGCTATCACCCTCCCACTTATGGAGTGAATCGGGAACATGACACGGTCATAAAACTTATCCACCAGGTCTCCACCTGTCCGCTCTATGCTTAGTCCGCTCCCTATTAGGAACTCTTTTTTATACCCTTTTTTCTGGGCGTAGGCAGAAAAAGTCTCTATCTTCTCTTTTGCCGCAAAATTATGAGGGAGATTTTTCGCATCCGGGGCATATCCGAGCCCGAATTTCTTTATTGTCTCTTCGGAGAAACCTCGTGCCTGATTAAAGTATGAGAAACCGACTGCCTTACCTATTTCTGTGTTGAAAAGGGTTTCACTGTAGTATTGTTGTGCAAGTTCGGAGACCACTAATAGGGATTCATATTTAAGTCTCTGTGCGGTATCCTCAGCGCTCTCCTCTCTCTCATTGACCTCAATTCCATATTTTTTGCCGAGATATTTTATTGCCTCTGTATAGGATAGATGTTCGTGTTCCATTACGAAAGAGATGGCACTCCCAGCTTTTCCGCAACCAAAGCATTTGAAAATACCTTTAGAGGGGGAGACCGAAAATGAGGGGGTCTTCTCGTTATGAAAGGGGCAGCAGGCGATATAATTGGCACCACGCCTCTTTAACGAGACGAAGTCGCTAACGACATCGACTATTTCGACTGTGTCGAGTATTTTGTCTATGGTGGCTTTATCTATCATTTGAGGACAAAGATAATTAATAGAGATGAAAATTTTTAAAAATCAGTTTTTCTTTCTTTAGAAAAAGAGAAAACATAAAGAAAGTGCTAAAAAAAACCTATATTTGCAGACTTACTTATAAATAAAAACATACTGAGAATTATGGCAAAAGAGAGTGAAGAAAATAAGGCAGCAGAAGTAAATGCAGCTAAGATGAAGGCATTGCAGGCTACTCTTGCAAAGATAGAAAAGGATTACGGAAAAGGGACGATTATGAAATTGGGGGACCAGCCTGTGGTTGAGGCCGCCACTATTCCTTCCGGTTCCATTGCCTTAGACCATGCACTTGGAATAGGGGGGTATCCTCGTGGGAGGGTGATAGAGATATATGGTCCGGAGTCGAGTGGTAAGACCACACTTGCCATACATGTCATTGCAGAGGCGCAGAAACTGGGCGGGATTGCAGCTATTATAGATGCAGAACATGCTTTTGACCGTACTTATGCCAAGAATTTGGGGGTAAATGTGGACACTCTTCTTATCTCCCAGCCCGATAATGGGGAGCAGGCACTTGAGATAGCAGATAATCTTATTAGAAGCGGAGCTATAGATGTTATTGTTATAGACTCTGTTGCAGCCCTTACGCCAAAGGCGGAGATAGAGGGGGAGATGGGTGATTCGAAGATGGGGCTCCATGCAAGATTGATGAGCCAGGCATTGCGTAAGCTAACTGCAAATATCAGTCGTACAAACACTTGTTGTATTTTTATAAATCAGTTAAGGGAAAAAATCGGAGTTATGTTTGGTAACCCCGAAACCACCACCGGAGGTAATGCTTTGAAGTTTTATGCATCGGTTCGTATTGATGTAAGGAAAGTTACTCAGTTAAAAGATGGTGAGGACCCCACAGGGAATAGAACCAGAGCGAAGATTGTTAAAAACAAAATGGCTCCCCCTTTCCGCAAAGCAGAGTTTGATATTGTTTTTGGAGAAGGGATTTCTAAGATAGGGGAGATTGTTGACCTCGGAGTGGAATTTGAGATTATTAAGAAGAGCGGATCTTGGTTTAGTTACGGAGAGACCAAACTCTCACAAGGGCGCGATGCTGTAAAACAGCTCTTAAAAGATAATGTAGAGCTTGCGGATGAGATAGAAGCAAAGATCCGTGAGGCGATAAAAAATGTTAAAGATTAAAAGAGACGATGGAAGTAGTTCTTAGCGGTATCCGCTCCACAGGGCATCTGCATCTTGGCAATTATTTTGGAGCGTTGAGAAATTTTGTAAAGATTCAATATCAGTATAAATGTTTTTTCTTTATAGCTGATTTACATTCACTTACCACACATCCTCATCCGGACGACTTTCACTCTTCCGTAAAGACTATATTGGCTGAGTACCTTGCTGCCGGACTTGATCCGGAGGTGGCCACTCTCTATGTTCAGAGCGATGTTCCTGAGATTTCAGAGTTATTCGTTCTCCTGAATATGTTGACTTATAAGGGAGAGATGGAGCGTACAGCTTCATTTAAGGATAAAGTAAGGCTTAACCCCGAAAATGTAAATACAGGACTTTTGACATATCCTGTCCTTATGGCTGCTGACATTTTAATTCATAGGGCGAACTTTGTCCCTGTGGGGAAAGATCAGGAGCAGCATTTGGAGATAGCGAGAGTTCTTGCAAGGAGATTTAACTCTCTATATGGGGTGGAGCTCTTTCCGGAGCCGTATGCTTTTAACTTCGGTAAGGATTTAGTGAAAGTCCCTGGACTTGATGGGAGTGGGAAGATGGGAAAGAGCGAGGGGAATGGAATTTTCCTTTATGATGATGAAAAAACCATTACCAAAAAGGTTATGAGAGCTGTTACGGATTCCGGTCCTACTGAGCCTAATTCAGTAATGCCGGAGGTTATTCAAAATCTTTTCAACTTAATGGGACTTGTTTCCGAGCCCTCTACCATAGAGCATTTCAAGGAGAAATATAATGATTGTTCTATCCGCTATGGGGATTTAAAGAAACAGTTGGCTGCCGATATTTGTAAATATACACTCCCTATTCGTGAAAAAATAGACGAAATCTATAACGATGACGCCTATCTTCATAAAGTGGTAGCACAAGGGACTGAACGTGCCCGCGAATCTGCTTCGGAGACATTAAAACTTGCTAAGAAAGCGGTGGGATTTAGGAGTTTCTAATATTCCTGATAATTTCGAGACAGCTTTTGCATGTGAGGGTAATTTTATCCCACTGCTTCCCTTCAATTACTCTTTTTGGGAAGAGATTAGAGCCCATTCCAACACAGACTACACCTGCCTGAAACCACTCTTTAAGGCTGCTTTCTGTCGTATCAACCCCTCCGGTGGGCATTATTGAGCTCCAAGGTTGAGGACCCTTAATGGCTTTCACAAATGAAGGTCCCCCCACGCTCCCAGGGAAAAGCTTGACTATTTCAGCTCCAAGCTCTTCAGCTTTAGAGATTTCACTTAGTGTTCCACACCCCGGAATCCATGCGATTTTTCTTTTATTACAGATTTTGGCAGTATCTGTATCAAGTATAGGTGAAACTATAAAATTAGACCCATTCTGGATATATATGGCTGCTGTACTTGAATCGATGATAGATCCGGCTCCAAGTATTAAATCAGGGAACTCTATTCTTACCCATTTACTTAGGTTCGCAAAGAGGTCGTGAGCATAATCCCCTCTATTAGTGAACTCAAATACTCTTATTCCACCGTTATAAGCAGCACGAATGGCTTCTTTACATACCTCTTCATTACTGTCATAAAATACAGGTACTAAACCGCTTTCGATCATTACCTGAAACACTTTTAATCTTGGAAAATTAGCCATAATCTATTGTTTTTATCTTATTACTCTGCCTGATGTATTTCCTTTCATTAAACTTTCAACCTCTTCTTTGCTTACAAGATTAAAATCCCCCTCTATGGTATGTTTTAGACAGGATGCAGCTACCGCAAACTCAAGGGAGAAGGCATCGTCATCCGGGTGTTTTAAAAGTCCATAAATAAGTCCTCCCATAAAGGAATCACCACCACCCACTCTGTCAACAATATGTGTGATATCATAAGATTTGGAGGAGAAAAATTGACTCCCGTTCCAAAGAACGCCACCCCAAGTGTTGTGGTTGGCATTTATAGAGCCACGAAGGGTAATAATAATTTTAGAGGCTCTTGGGAATTTTAACATTAGCTTGGTGCAGACTGATTTATATCCGTCAGCGTCAGGTTTGATTCCAAATACCTTTTCAGAATCCTCTTCGTTTCCAAGAATTATATCGCAGCCACTTACTAATTTCTCCATTATCTCTTCGGGACTCTTTCCATATTTCCAAAGGTTTTTGCGATAGTTAAGGTCGCAAGAGACTTTTACCCCCATCTCATTGGCTGCTTTAATCGCTTCATAGCAACAGTCTGCTGCGTTTTGAGAGATTGCAGGGGTTATTCCTGTCCAATGGAATAGATCTGCCCCTTTTAATATCTCCCTCCAATTGATGCTTTTAGGGTCTATTGTACTTATTGAGGAACCTGCTCTGTCGTAGATAACTTTGCTTGGGCGAGCCACAGCTCCGGTTTCTAAAAAATAGATTCCGACTCTCTCACCCCCTCTTACAATTCTATCAGTTTTAACTCCGAATTTATTTAACTCTTTAATACATGCCTCCGCAATTTCATTATTAGGGAGACGAGTAATAAACTCTGACTCTATTCCGTAGTTCGCAAGTGAGACAGCTACATTTGCCTCTCCACCCCCGAAATTTACATTAAACGATCTTGCTTGAGAAAATCTTTCATAACCGGGTGTCGATAATCTTAACATTATCTCTCCGAAAGTGATAACTTTTGCCATGATTGTTAAAAAATTCGTAAATAATTCTTTGCAAATGTATTAAATTTTTTACTTTTGCAAACCAATACATATTTCTACAGTCATTTAGGCTTTTAATAACATAAACTTTTTGTTATGGATCTTTTTGATATTAGAAATAGAGTCGTTCTTATAACAGGTGCTGCAGGAGTCTTGGGGGCTAAGATGGTCGAATATTTTGCGGATCAAGACTGTAAGGTAGTAATCCTCGATAAAAACGAGATTGCCGGAGTGCAACTCGAATCTTTAGTTAAGGAGAGAGGCAAAGAGGCCCTTTTCCTAAAAAGCGATGTATTAAATAAGGAGATCTTAGAGGGGAACCTCTCTGCTATATTACAAAAATATGGCAAGATAGATATTCTTATTAATGCTGCCGGAGGCAATATGCCCGGAGCAACGATCCCTGAAGAGAAATCATTCTTTGATATTGATATTGCGGCATTTAGGTTTGTGGTTGAGTTAAATCTTTTCGGCACAGTTCTCCCTATTTTAGTCTTTGGAAAGGCAATGGCAGAGAGAGGAAAGGGGAGTATTATTAATATTTCGTCGGAGTCTGCTTTAAGACCTTTGACCAGAGTAGCAGGGTATGGTGCTGCTAAGGCTGCTGTTACAAATCTAACTAAATATTTAGCATCTGAGTTTGCTATAAAACAGGGGAGTGGTCTAAGAGTAAATGCCATAGCTCCTGGTTTCTTTATTACGGAACAGAATAGGACGCTTCTTACAAATCCCGATGGTTCATATACTGAGAGGGGAAAAAGTATAATCTCCCACACCCCTTTTAGGAGATTTGGGGAGGCTGAAGAGATTCTTGGAACGCTACATTGGCTTAGTAGTGATGCCTCTAACTTTGTTACCGGTACAGTAACTGTGATAGATGGTGGTTTTGATGTCTTTTCTATATAATCTATACAATTATGATTTTATCTGAACATACATGGAGGTGGTTTGGTCCTACTGACCCGATTCCTCTTAGCAATATAAAACAGGCGGGTGCCAGAGGTATAGTTACCGCCCTGCACCATATCCCTAATGGGGAGGTGTGGAGTGTCGAGGAGATAGAAAAAAGAAAGAGTCTCCTTGCTGAAGCAGGGATGTATTGGAGGGTCGTGGAGAGTGTCCCTGTTCATGAAGATATTAAAAGGAGATGCGGAAACTATGGGGCTTATATAGAGAACTATAAATCCTCTATTAAAAATCTTGCACAGTGTGGAATATTTACTGTGACTTATAACTTCATGCCTATCTTAGACTGGACGAGGACAGACCTCTCATATACCCTGGAGGATGGTTCTAAGGCCTTGCGTTTTGAAAAAGCTGCTTTAGTGGCCTTTGACCTATTTATATTAAGAAGGGAGAATGCCGAGAGAGATTATTCGGCAGAGGAGATTCTAAAAGCAGAGCGTTATTTTAAAAACTTAAATCAAAAAGAGAAGAAGGTTCTATCTGATAATATAATTGCAGGACTCCCCGGCTCTGAGGAGAGCTTCTCTTTAGAGATGTTTAGGGAGGAGCTTAAAGCTTATTCTAAAATTAATCATTCTGTTCTTCGTGAACACCTTATACTCTTTCTTAAAGAGATAGCTCCTGTGGCTGATGAGTGCAATGTCTCTTTAGTTATCCATCCGGATGACCCCCCTTACGATATTTTCGGATTACCGAGGATTGCAAGTACTTGGGAAGATTTTGACTTTATAATAAATCAGGTTCCAAATAAATCTAATGGTATCTGTATCTGCACAGGCTCACTTGGTGTCATAGCAGAGAATGATCCGGTATATATGCTGAATCGTTTTGCAGAGAGGGTTAACTTTGTTCATTTGAGAAACACTAAAAGAGATTCAGAGGGTAATTTCTATGAGTCAGGTGTTTTTGACGGGGATACCGATATGTATAGTGTAATGAAGACTCTTCTTCAAATACAAAACAAGAGGGGAGTCTCTATCCCAATCAGACCTGATCATGGGCATCAGATGTGTGATGATCTAGATAAAAAAACTAATCCGGGGTACTCTTGTATTGGGAGGATGAAAAACCTTGCCGAGTTAAGAGGGCTTGAATTAGGGATAGCTAACTCTCTGTAGTTATCTGATATTTCTTTCTATACTGTGAGGGGGTTATCCCCTTGTATTTACCAAAAAGGGAAGAGAGCTGCTGGTTAGAGGTGAAGCCACACTTGGTGGCTATCAGTTCTATCGGCAATCCACTCTCCACCAGCATATTTGCAACTTTATCGAGTCTTGAGGATTGGATATATTGATGAATAGATGTGCCTGTACTCTTTCTGAATTTAATTTCAAGGACCCTTCTCGACATAGGAACCAAATCTAAAATATCTTTCATAGAAATAATATTACAGAGATTAGCTTCAATATATTCGACCACCCTTAATATATATAGGTCATTAATAACAAATTTCTCTGTTGACTCCCTTTTAATTATCTGCAACCCCTTTACAATTATATTAGAGGGCTTATCTATCTCCTTATGCACTAGCTGTGCAATGGTTTTGGCTGCTAAATACCCTCCGTATTCCACATCTAACATTATAGAGGAGAGGGGAGGGTTTGAGATTTTGCAGAGCAATTCATCGTTATCAACCCCTAAAAGAGAGATATCATTAGGGATATTTATATTAATCATCTTACATGTTTCGGAGATATTTACCGCATAATGATCATCGCAAGCAAATAGAGCTGTCGGCTTAGGGAGCATTTTTAACCACTTAGCAAGATTGTCGAAATCATAGCTCCAGCGATTATCTCCTTCGGTGGGTTCGTGATATTCATAAAAGTTATAATCGTCATTTATTAGTCTGTTTTTATACCCCAAGAATCTCTCACGGGACCAGATACTCTCTGTGGTTCCATAAAAGGCAAAGTTTTTAAATCCTCGTTTAATGAAAAAGTTGGCAGCCATCTCTCCTGTTCCGTAGTAATCTCCAGTCAGATTACATACATTATCGAGCCTCTCTTGAAAGTTCTGAACGATAATCGGTATATCCACATCTAAGAAACAACTAATATCTACATCTTGGAGTTGTGCGATTACAGCATCTGCGTTCCACTCCTTTGCCCATTTCGCAACTCCGGCATCCCCTTTCATCATTCTGACAAAGAGAGGCATCCTATAAAAGCTAATCTCTTTCTCCTCTTGTGAGTACTTTACCATCCCTTTAAGAAGGTTCCGACTATACCCGCTTGAGAAGTCGGTTAATACTAAAACTTTTATCATAAATGTTAAATTTTGGTTAAATTTCCTAAAATTAACGCAATTTAAGAAATTATTTTCGTAAATCAACAAAAATTCCGATAAGATTATAGTTTACTTTACAAAAGAATATGTATTGGTAAACTATTCGATTTAACTTAATTAACTTATCATTAAACAAAAATGTACAGAACTCGTTTAAACAATCGAAAATTGACGGTATTATGGTGCTTTATTTTAGCACTTTTTATTGGTCAGACTTTGGGGTTCGATGCTTATGCACAACCACAAAAAATCATTGTATCAGGGACTGTCTTAGGAGACGACGGAGAGTCATTGGTAGGTGTTTCTGTTTTATTGCTCAAAGCGCGTAAAGGAACATCGACAGATGAGAAAGGTTTCTTCAAAATGGAGTCTCAGAGCGATGAGATTATTTCCTTTTCTTTAATTGGCTATAAAACAAAGGAAGTCTTGGCATCTAAATTAGATGGTGGTAAAATCATCCTCGAATCCTCTTACACAACTTTAGATGAATTTGTCTTTGTGGGATATGGTGCAAAGAAGAAAAAGGATTTAACAGGCTCTATCTCTTCTCTTTCTGCAAAAGAACTTGAAAGCTATCCTGTAAAGGATGTTGTTACAGCAATGCAAGGAAAAGTAGCCGGGGTGCAAATCACCTCAAGTTCAGGTGCACCCGGTGCTGCAATGACCATCAGGGTCAGAGGAGCATCTTCTCTTAATTCCGGAAACGACCCTCTCTATGTCGTGGATGGTGTTCCAATCGAAACCTCTTCGATCTCATTATTAAACGTCGATGACGGTCATGGACTAAGCGCCCTCTCTTTCTTAAACCCCAATGATATTGAATCTATGGAGGTATTTAAGGATGCAGCCTCTTCTGCTATTTACGGTTCGAGAGCTGCTAACGGGGTAGTAATTATTACCACGAAAAGAGGTAAAGAGGGGCGTGCTAAAATCGACTTCAGTGCTACTTTCGGGATTAGCAATATTACCCGAAAACTTAGTGTACTTAACTCTCGTCAATGGAAGAGCTTTATTTTAGAAGGATACCGAAATTACGATGCTGTTATGGGGATTACCAATGAAACAGTGCCTCATTGGACTGTGATTGACTCATTAAATCCATTGAACTTAGGTGATGGAGACTGGCAGTCCCTTATGTATAATAGGGCTTATGAGAAGAATTACTCTCTCAATATTTCCGGTGCTTCTAAAACATTCAAGTACTCCTTAGGAACCTCTTTCTTGGATCAGGAGGGGATTATAAGGAGTTCAAAATTTAAAAGATTTACTGTTCGTTCAAATACCGAGTTTAAAGCGACAGACTTTTTAACTATCGGTAGTAATATGTCTTATACAAGGGGCGTTAATGACAGAGTGTCCGCAGGGGGAATGGGTAACAGGTCTATGGTGGTTGCCATCCTGACCCGTCCCCCTACTTATGCGTTAAGATACCCCAATGGAGCCTATTTTGCTTATCTGAATGGTAAAAGGAACCCTGTGGCTTTAGCAGAAGAGTGTACTCACTTAAATACATCTAATAGAATGGTGGCAAATGAGTATGCTGAGGTAGTCTTTACTAAATGGTTGAAATTTAGAACCAATGTCAGTGTAGATTTTGAATCAATGAAAGAGGATGAATTTTTCCCCTCTACAGTTGACTATCGTCCGGGGTATAACTATGGTTCAGTGAGGGTATCACAGAATTACACTATAGCGAATGAGAACTATTTTACTTACCATCAGTCTTTTAACAAGCATAACTTGGGTGGACTATTAGGATTCAGCCAGCAAGCATGGAGGACTGATATTACAGGTCTTAATGGAGCCTCTTATTCAAGTGATGATATCAGAACACTAAATGCTGCAGGAACCATCTCCGGACAGGACTGTAATGTGGCTTTTGAACACTCGTTGGCTTCAGCTTATTTCAGAGCAACTTATGATTATGCAGGTACATACCTTTTTGAGGCTAATGTCCGTGCTGACGGCTCTTCTCGATTTGGTAAGAATAAGAAATTCGGTTACTTCCCCTCTGCTTCAACAGCTTGGCGTTTTACCGATGAGTCTTGGATGAAAGGTCTTAAAGCATTGACAGATGGTAAATTAAGATTTAGCGCAGGTCAAACAGGAAATGAGGCTATAGGTAACTATATTTCTCAAGGTTTATTTATCGCCGGTACCAATTATCTTACAAACTCCGGAGTAGTTCCGGTAGCGATGCCTAATGAGAACCTCTCTTGGGAGACCACGACTCAGTATAACTTAGGATTGGACTTATCTCTATTCTATGGTAGAATTGAGTTTATATTCGATGCATATTTGAAGAATACCACAGACCTATTATATTCTGTTCCTATCCCCAATACGACAGGGTTCTCCTCTGTTACTACAAACATGGGGAGTGTACAGAATAAGGGGATGGAGTTCTCTTTAAATACTAAGAACTTTACTAAGGAGTTTAAGTGGTCAAGTAACCTCAATATAAGCTTTAATAGGAACATAGTAACAAGTTTGCCTGAGAATGTTTTGGTAAATGGTCAAGTACAGGATGGCTCTTTCCATATACTTAAAGTGGGTGAGCCTGTCGGGACATTTTATGGACATGTATTTAAAGGTATATATGCTAGTGATTCTGACAACGTAAATGGACTAAGAAATCTAACAGCCACGGGTAAAGTATTTAAAGGTGGTGATGTTATTTGGGAGGATATAGATGCAAATGGTGTTATCGATGATAAGGATAGAACTATTATCGGTAATGCTCAACCTCTATTCGTGGGTGGATTTACAAATGACTTCTCGTATAAGAACTTTTCACTAAATGTCTTCTTACAATTCTCTTATGGCAATGATATCTATAATAATGTGGCTTTCTATAGGAACTGTATCTTCGCATATAACAATGTGAGTACAGAGTTTTATGAAAATGCTTGGAGAAATCAGGGAGATATTACTAAATATCCGAGAGTTGTTAGAAATGACCCTATGAGAAATGAAGCTCGAATTCAGAGCAGATGGGTGGAGGATGGTTCTTATTTGAAAGTTAAGTCTGTCACTTTTGCTTATGAATTCCCACGCAAATGGATAGAGAAGATAAAGATGCAGAATCTCCGCCTCTATGTTTCAGGGAGCAACTTGCTAACCTTCACTAATTATAGTGGATACGACCCCGATGTTAATACATTTGGCTCAAGTTTAAGGTTAGGCGTCGATTTTGGAACATATCCTCAGAGCAGGACTATTCTTTTTGGAATTAATGTAGGATTTTAACAAACAAGAGATATGAAAAAGATTTTTATTAAAATAGCAATATTGAGTCTTGTGTTAGGAACCTTTACCTCTTGTATTGACTCACTTTTGGATAAAAAGCCAATTAGTGAATATTCCAGTCAGAGTTTTTATAAAAATGATGCTCAAGCAATGGCAGGGGTTTATGGAATCTATAACGGACTTCAATCAGTCGTTCGCCTTAACTTCGCTTTTTGGGGGGAAGGAAGAGCGGACAATGTGAAAACTAAACATGGAGGAGAGACCACATTTCTCCTTAATAACACCTTGAATCCCTCTATATCGTCTGCGGATTGGACTGCACTTTATACTATGATTAGTCGGGCTAACTATGCAATTAAATATATACCCGAACTATATAAAGAGGGGAATGAGACAGGTAACTCTTTAATTGGACAAGCAAAAGCATTAAGAGCACTTGCATATTTTTATCTTGTAAGGGTTTGGGGGGATGTTCCTCTTATTCTTGAACCTTATACCAATGTGCAGCAGAATCTATTTGTTACCAAGAATACCAAAGAGGAAGTATTGAATCAGATAGAAGCCGACTTGTTGGATGCTCAGAGTAAATGTGTGGTAAAGTTCAATTCCACGAATGATAAAATAATGTTCAACAAAACCAATGCTACAGCTCTATTGGTACATGTTTATATGTGGAGGCATAAATATAGTGAAGCTATTGCGGCAGCGGATCTTGTTATTGGCTCTCCTCTCTATAAATTAGTTGGAGATATGGCTTCGTGGGGTAAAATGTTTACAGACAGTTATGCCTCTGAAAGTCTTTTCGAAGTAGGGTTTAATGATACCCAGACTAATGGATTAAGAGTCCTTTATGCAATAGGTTCAGACTCTCACTACACCCCTTCAGAGTCATTTAAAACCTCATTTGAGGCAGGCGACTTAAGACGTTCATATATTTATGACACCACACTTGATGACCCCAGATGTATTTGGAAATATCTTGGAAAAGGGGTAAGTGATGCAGTGGCAACCCCCTCAAAGCAGAATATAATCCTTATAAGACTGTCTGATATTATTATGTTGAAAGCTGAGGCTCTTGCTATGCAGTCAAGTAA
The DNA here is from genome assembly GCA_964642235.1 of uncultured Muribaculaceae bacterium. GTDB lineage: Bacteria > Bacteroidota > Bacteroidia > Bacteroidales > UBA932 > CAYSND01. The sequence goes on along the minus strand of CAZXOP010000022.1, from coordinate 9,296 downwards.
TGCAGCAGCTCTTGCGCTACTCGATCCTATAAGGAAAAGAGCAGGGATAACACCCACCACTCTTACCGAAGCACAAGCAGTTGCCTTACATGGGTCTGTGTTGAACACTATTCTGCATGAACGTTCGATCGAATTATGTTTTGAAGGGCATCGTTGGTTTGACTTGGTTAGAACTGATAAGGCTATCTCTACCATGAAGCCTATTAATGGGTTAAGTGATGTTAAAAATCTTGTATGGCCTATACATGAGAACACACTTAATATGAATCCTCAAATAGAACAGAACGAATACTATAAATAATGGAGATTACGAAAATGAAAAATATTTATAAGCTATTTATTTTAACCGTGTTATTTGCCTCTTTATCATCGTGTATTCAGGAAGATTTTGTCTACAAGGCTACAACTACCCCTGATACAGGCAAATACAATGGTACAGCTTGGGACTTCATAGACAAAGCTCCTGTGATTGACTCTTTAACTCTTATAAAAGAGGCTATAATAAGAGCCGACTTAAAAACCATGTATTCAAGAGCGGATATTAGAACATTTGTTGTTCCAAGAAATCCTGCTTTGAGAAAATATATGAAGAGTAAAGGGTATGCTACTATGAGTGCTTTTCCTATTCCCGAGTTAACCTCTATATTGAAATATCATATAGTAAAAGGGTACTATCACTCTGCTAATTCTGAATTTATGGATAGCGACTTCCCTATCAGGTATGAAACTGAAGATGGTGTAAATCCACTCTTCTTTTCACATGATGGTAGCTGGAGAGTGTTGGTTAATCAGGGGACTAAGAAAGTTTTCACTATTTATATATCGAATATAAGACCTACAAACGGAGTTATTCATATTTCTTCCGATATTGTGTACTATCAACCTTAAATTATTATTTTGGGGTGCTATCTTTGTAGCACCCCAATTAATTATTTAATTATGAGAAAGTATATTATTTCGATTTTAATCTCCCTTTTATCGGTTACTACATTATTTTCTCAAAAAGGAAATTTCCCTTTTTACCAATATGCCACTAAGTACAATGTTGGTGAAATAATGCCAAAAGACCAAGGCGGAAAGTTCGTTCAAGAGGAGCTTCTGCAGACAGAGTCTGATGCTATTATTGTTGAAAAAATAAGAGGAGGTCTTTTACAAAAAGAGTATGGTGACCCTTTAGGGTGGGAGAAGTTTGAGAAGACTGAAATAGAGAGGTCTGTCTGGATTAACAGATTTTACTATCTGCCATCTTTTGCAAGGATGTATTACCTTACAAAAGATAAAACCTATCTAAGTGATATGATGGGTATCCTTGAGAGTTGGATTGCTGATAATCCTCGTGATCATAACTCGATGAAAAGGACCTATAACTGGAGAGATATGCAGGTAGCATGGAGAAGTATAAATCTCTCATGGTGTTATTATTTAGGGAGAGAGGGACTCTCTTCATCTCAAAAAAAGACCATCATAGAGCTACAGAGAGAACATGCCGATGTCTTGATGAAGTGGTTTGCACCGCAGCCACTACACTTGTTTAATCATCAGTCCCATGGGGGGATAGCAATGCTCTATTTAGCCACCCTTTTCCCCACACTCGATAAAAAGGGGGAGTTAAAGGAGAATGCTATGCGACTCTTAACTCATCATCTAAATCATGCAATGTACGAGGATGGCGGAAATGTGGAGCAGATGTTCGGATATCACCCTTTCCAGACCTCTATTTTTAGGGATATGTATCTTCTCTGTAAATCCAACAAAATACCCTTTCCCGATAATCTACACTCCGGGCTTGAAAAGATGTTATTTTTTATGACCTCTTTTGCTCAGCCGGATGCCACAATGCCCCCTGTAAATGACTCTTATGCGATGGACATTATCCCATCTGTATCTATATTAAAGGATGTTTTAGGTATCAACAAAAAAGTTGAGGGCAAATCCGGACTATTTAAGGAGAGTAAACTTGCAGTAATTAGGGGAGATAAATGGTATATTCTTCTAAATCCTGCTGAAAGAATAGGGTCACATTCTCATGCCGGGCGACTTGGTCTGCTACTCTGGTACGATTAATGTCCTGTTCTCATAGAGACTGGATGCCCTAACTATGATAATAGGCTTAAAAACAAATGGTATAGAACCTCAATGGCTCATAATACTGTACTCATAGATGGTGTGCAGGATGCAGAGTCCTCCTCCGATATTGAATATGCGAGGACAAGAATTACTAATAATAATATAACGACTTGGAGAGAGAAGCAGAATTACACATACTGTAAAATGACCTCCCCAAAATCAGATCCCACAAATCTTAACGTGGAGTGGGAGAGGAGAGTGGCCCTAATTGAAAATGAATACACGGTCATATACGACCGTTTCATCTCAAATGAGCCCCATAAATACGAGACTCTCTTTCATACCCCTTCAGTTGACATTTTTTTAGATAAATCTAATAAAACCATCTCATTATACAGAGATTCCATCGTAACTCTCTTCTCAAAAAGTTTTGGGACAGAGGATGATATTGAAATTTTTGATGGATATTTGTATTCGAGAGGGAAAGATTATAAAGCACCTGTAATAAACTATATTTCACTCTCGAAAGGGGAGCAGAATAATGTTTATCTTGTAATTCCTAAGGAGAAGAGGAGAGAAGTTAAAAACATAGAGTATAAGCTTACTTCAGATAAGTTGGAACTCATTATTTTTAATAAAGATAACTCGCAAGAGTCTCTCATATTTAGATTTGAAACATCAGAAAGAGAATTTGAACTATTAAAAAATTAATATCTAATCGCATGAAAAAACTCTCTTTGTTTATAGCTTTATTGTTGCTCTGTGGAGTTATCTCTGCCCAAGGGAGGTATGATATTATTCCATATCCAAACGCTTTGGAAGAGCGAAAAGGGGAGTTTGTTTTCAGAGATGTAATAAAAATATCTTTTGACAAGCGGTTTACATCTGAGGTAGAGTACTTTACCCCTATTTTTAAGGAGGAGTTTTTTACGACTCTGGTCTCCTCAAAAGAGCCTCAGATGACTCTGTTATTTGACAAAATTTTAGAATCTGACCACTATGTTATAGATATTTCAGATACCAAAATAGCTATCCGCGCCGGATCCGCTGCTTCTTGTTTCTATGCCCTTCAAACCATTCGACAGATGGTGCTGTTATCGGGAGACGGGTCATATAAAATCGCCAACTCCTTGATTAAAGATTATCCTTCATATACTTGGCGTGCTTTTATGTTAGATGAATCACGACATTTTAAGGGGAAGGAGTTTGTAAAGAAGATGATAGATCAGATGGCGTATTTGAAAATGAATGTTTTCCACTGGCATCTTACAGATGATCAGGGTTGGAGAATATATATTAAGAAATTCCCACTATTAACTCAAATAGGTGCCTGGAGGGACAGTACCCAAGTGGCAAGAGTTCCAAAAGGGACCACACCTAAATTCTATCCCTATCCTCATGGTGGGTACTACACCCATGAAGATATCAATGAGATCGTTGAATATGCCATGCGAAGGCATATTATGATCATCCCGGAGATAGAGATGCCGGGGCATGCTTCAGCAGCAATAGCAGCATACCCCTGGCTCTCTCCTTCAGCAAAAAGCATTACTGTACCATGTACTTTTGGTGTTCATAATGCAACTTATAATGTCGCAGATCCCAAAGTATTCACTTTTCTGACTGATGTTTTATCTGAAATTATGCCCCTATTCCCCTCTAAAATAATCCATATCGGGGGTGATGAGGTCAAGTATGATGAGTGGATAGTAAACCCTTTGGTTAAGGAGTTAATGAAGAGTGAAGGACTTGAAAACCCATTCGATGTTCAACTCTTTTTCGTAAACAGGCTCTCTACCTTTATTGAGTCGAAGGGGTTTAGGATGATGGGGTGGAATGAGATACTTGGTAAAAATTTGCATGAGTGGTCTGATGCTGCTAATTCGAAGCAGGAACTGGTGAAAAGCAGTATAGTCCATTTTTGGAAAGGGGATATCTCTCTTTTACAGGATGCTATCGAGAAGGGGTACAATGTGGTTAATTCAAATCATTGGGATACATATCTCGATTACACTTATGAGAGGATACCACTGGAGAAATCCTATAATTTCTCCCCTCTACCGGTAGGGATGGATATTAAGTATAAAAAGAATGTATTAGGGTTTGGGTGTCAGATGTGGAGCGAATATGTTCCGAAAGTGACAGATGTTTATAGACAAGTTTTTCCAAGAATCGCTGCTTATGCAGAGGTTGGATGGAGTGAATATAATAATAAAAATTACGACAGATTTTTAAAATCTCTCGTTAAAATTAAAAAGTTCTGGGATACAAAAGGAGTAACTTATTATGATGAATACTAATAAAAAAACCTCGATTCCTTCGATGCTGATTTTATGTGCATTGTTTTTTATCTTTGGCTTTGTCTCTTGGGTAAATGCCATATTGATTCCATATTTCAAAATAGCATGTGAACTCACATCGGTTCAATCTTATTTTGTTGCCTTTGCTTTTTATATTGCCTATTTCGTGATGGCAATACCTGCCTCGCAAATAATCAATAAAATAGGATATAAGAGGTCTATCAGCATAGGACTCTCTTTTATGTCCCTTGGAACATTGGTATTTGTCCCTGCAGCCTTTTTAAGGGAGTATTCCCTTTTTCTGAGTGGTCTTTTTTTAATAGGGGTGGGGTTGGCAATATTACAAACAGCTGCTAATCCTTATGTTACCATCATCGGACCTATTCGTAGTGCGGCCAGGAGGATAAGTATAGTGGGGGTATGTAATAAATTAGCGGGGATATTATCACCTCTTATTTTTGCAGCCTTAATATTACAAGATGGTGATACGGAGGTGTTTAGGCAGTTAAATGAAGGGTTGATAGCTGCCAATGAAAAAGGGATAATCTTAGACGAGCTTATAAGGAGGGTTATCGTTCCCTACTCTTTCCTTTCGGGGTTCCTATTACTTTTTGCTCTATTTATAAGGTTTTCATCATTTCCTGAAATCAATATTAAGGAGGAGAATAAATCGCATGATGAGGGGAGTAAGGATCGTTCATCAATATTTGCTTACCCTTATCTTATTCTTGGTGCAATAGCCATCTTCTTCCATGTGGGAGCACAAGTTATCTCTATTGACACTATAATAAACTATGCAGGCTCTATGGGGATTCACTTAAATGAAGCTAAAGTTTTTCCTTCTTATACTATGTCATGCACTTTGATAGGTTATTTTTTAGGGATTGTTCTTATTCCCAAGGTACTACCTCAAAAGAGAGCTTTGCAAATCGTTACTGTTTTAGGACTCTGTTTATCTATTTGTATTTTGATTTTCAATAGCAAAGTAAATATCTTCTCACATGAGACTAACCTCTCAATATGGTTTTTAGTACTAATGGGGCTTCCAAATGCTTTGATATATGCCAATATATGGCCCCTCGCTATTCGCGATTTGGGAAAATATACGAATTTGGGCTCTTCCCTTTTGGTAATGGCACTCTGTGGAAATGCCTTTATGCCTGTAATTTATGGGCTTTTTGTTGATAATATAGGGGAGAGATTCTCATATTGGGTTCTAATCCCCTGCTTCTTATATCTGATTTTCTATGCATTTAAAGGTCATAAAATAGAGAGATGGAAAAGAGCTTAATAAAAAATAAAACTATTGTATCTAATGGAGTTATACTTTCTCCTTTAGAAAATCTCGGTGTCGGGTCGGTGATAATCGAAGATGGGGTTATTGTCGGAGTCGAAAAGGGAGTTTTAGAGGTAGAAGGGTATGAAACTATTGATGCCAAGGGGTCCTTTATTGCTCCGGGGTTTATTGATATTCATACTCATGGAGGAGGGGATATGGATTTTATGGATTGTTCTATAGAGAGTTTTCTGACTCCTGCGAAGCTTCATGCGGAGCATGGTACCACCCTTCTCTTCCCTACCTCATTGGCATGTGATAGAGAGGAACTCTTTTCTTTCTTCGACCTTTATGAAGAGGCAGAGGGGTTAAATGAGCAGGGGGCTATTTTAGGGGGAATTCATTTGGAGGGGCCCTATTTTGCTTATAACCACCGAGGAGCCCAAGACCCAAAATATTTGAAGAACCCTACTCCAGGTGATTATGAGGAGATTTTGGAACGCTCAAATAAGATAGTAAGATGGAGTATAGCCCCTGAACTTGATGGAGCTAAGGAGTTAGCTAAAGTGCTTGTTAAAAGAGGGATTCTCCCCTCAATAGCCCATACAGATGCGATATATGAGGAGGTCGTAGAGGCCTTCTCAGCAGGATTTACTCATATTACTCATTTTTATTCCTGTATGAATGGGGTTACTCGAAGAGATGCTTTTAGGTATGCAGGGTGCGTAGAAGCGGGATATTTGATTGAGGGGATGACCATTGAGATAATAGCCGATGGTGTTCATGTCCCTACACCGCTTTTTAAATTAGCATACAGCATAAAAGGGGCAGAGAAGATAGCTCTGATAACAGATTCAATGAGGGGTGCAGGGATGCCGCCAGGCAAATCAGTGATAGGGAGTTTAAAGAGGGGACAAGAGGTAATTATCGAAGATGGTGTTGCTAAATTACCTGATAGGAGTGCATTTGCAGGGAGTGTTGCCACTGCCGACCGCTTAGTGCGTACCGTCTATAAAGAGGTCGGGATATCTTTAATTGATTCAGTTAAAATGATGACGACCACACCGGCAAAAATAATGGGTATTTCAAACCACAAAGGGAGGGTAGCGAAAGGGTATGATGCCGATCTTGTAATTTTCGATGATAATATAAGGATTCATAGAACTATAATTAACGGGAAACAAGTATATAGAAATGATTGAAAAAGATATAACTAAGGACCTCTTAAGAGTTTTGGTATATAGTACCAGAAAAGAGATGGGAAAAGAGGCTGCATTGGCAGCTTCCGAGTACATTAATAACCTACTTAACATTAAGAGGGAGATTTCCATTGTTTTCGCATCAGCTCCCTCTCAAAATGAGTTTATCGCTTCATTGATTAAGTGTAATATAGAGTGGTCTCGTATAAATGCTTTTCACATGGATGAGTATGTGGGATTAGAGAGAGATGCCCCACAGACTTTTGGTAATTTTCTAAAGATTAACTTGTTTGATAAAGTTTCATTCAAGTCGGTTAATTATATGAATGATGAGCATGATAATCTTGAGGAGAGATGTGAGCGTTATTCGGAATTGCTAAAAAGCAGACCGATAGATATTATCTTTATGGGGATAGGGGAGAATGGACATATAGCATTTAATGACCCTCATGTGGCCTTTTTCAATGATAGCGAGTCTATAAAAATAGTGGAGTTGGATGATATTTGTCGTTTACAACAGGTAAATGACGGGTGTTTTCTAAAATTGGAAGATGTCCCGACACATGCGATTACATTAACTATTCCTACGCTAATGTCAGCAGAGAGAATTTTTTGTATTGTCCCTGCCTCTTCAAAGGCCAATGCCGTCAGGGAGACTGTTATGGGTGAAATAGATGAAAAATGCCCTGCTTCTGTATTGAGAAGACATAAGAATGCTACCTTATATTGTGATAAAGAGAGTGCAAAATATATATTATGAAACATAGAAAACTATTTATACAGCTGACTCTTTCTCTATTGTTAATGACATTTGCTTTTCCTTTGAAGGGAGAGGGGAGAGGGGATATCCCCATTAAAGGGTTCCATATCGATTTGAGATGTCAAGTTATGACAATGCCTGCTCTGTGTAATTTCGCCAAGGAGTTATCGGAGTTTGGGGTTAACACCCTTCTTATGGAGTGGGAGGCGACATTTCCATTCCATGATAACTATACTTTGTCAAACAGCTCAGCTTATACAGAAGGGGAGATTGATTTTTTTATTAATTATTGTTCCACAATAGGGATAGAGGTAATCCCTCTACAAAACTGTTTTGGTCACTCCGAATATATCTTAAAACATGATAGATACTCCCACTTAAAAGAGGAGAGGAAAGAGATATCTCAGGTCTGTCCATCAAAGGAGAAGGAGTGTGTTGAGGTTTTCAAAAGCATCTTCTCCGAAATCGCCGCAAAACACCCGTCAAAATATATCCATATAGGGGGCGATGAGACTTATCTGTTGGGAAACTGTAAGGAGTGTGCTGCCAAGAGTGCTGAGGAGGGGAAATCAAAGCTATTCGTGGATTATATTAATGCTATGTGCAAGATTATCGATGAGCTTGGAAAAACACCTATTATCTGGGCAGATATGATTATTAAACATCCGGAAGCTTTTGGAGAGTTGCCAAAGAATATCATCCTAATGGATTGGAACTATGGGTGGAGAAATGATTATTTTGGGGATATCGGGAAACTCTACGCTGCCGGTGTCAATTTCTGGGGCTCCCCCTCTATAAGAAGCCACCCCGATAATATCTATTTAACACAATGGAAAAAGCACTTTAAAAATCAAGAGGATTTTATCCCATACTGTAGAGAGAAAAAATATGGTGGAATAATAATGACCTCTTGGTCAACAGGGGGGACTTATGGGTATAAATATGATACTAATTGGGAGGTAATATCTTCATACCCGATAAGGTATGTCTATCCACTTTCTGGGTTTAGGATATTGGTAGCCTCTTATGCAGCAGCATTAAAAAGCGAATCCCCCATAAATACCGAGGAATTTATTCTTAACTACGCGATGGAGAGATTCGGCGTTTCTAAATCAGAGGCAGAAACTTTGGAGAGCATGTTTGCTCTCCCCCAAAATATTGTCACAAAGGGGTTTGATACAGATGGAAAAACCCTGCAGCAGTTGATTCAGGAGACTGAGGGTATTTATAAAAAGATTTCAAGTATTAAAGTCAAAAACAACAAGAAAGAGTTTAGCCACTACCCTCTGATGTTGGAGATAAGGATAGAATATTTAAAATTTAAAGAAATAGAGTATAGGTTTGAATCTAAAAATTATAAAAAAGAGGATACTTCTCTTTTATTGAATCAGTTGGATTTATTATTAAGGAACTCTGCAAAAATTAGCAAAAAGTTTAAATCTATTAACAAAGGATTTCTATACGACAAAGAGCTAAATGAGATATGTAATTTGAGAACCGAAAAAATGAGTCATTTATACGATATTATAAAAAATATGGTTAGATAAAATGGCGTATGAGAAGAGCTAAAAACATAAATTTTACTATACTATTCTCTCTGATAGTGTTTATATTATTAGGTAATGTGTTGTTTTCCCGCCCCTCTACCGGTCGTTTTTTTCAAAAGGAGAAATACGATGTTTATTTACTTATAG
>CAZXOP010000021.1:0-22753 GCA_964642235.1 uncultured Muribaculaceae bacterium | reverse complement strand
ATGTTATTAAAAATATTATTAATCTGCAAAGGGAGCCAAGTAATCAAAAGCTCTTCTCCCCCATTTTTCATACTGTATTTAATATTTGAAGCATCGGGATGACTTCTTAGAAGGGTTTGAGACCAATAAAAAAGACGTAAAGCATCTGCTATTTTCAAATTCTCCAATGCCTCCTCCCCTTGACGCGTTAAATCTAAAATCTTCATCTTTCTATCATTAAATATCTTAGATATATCGGCTCTTTTAATATACCTAAAGACCTTGGCATCAGGCTCATTCTGCAACACTATGCGCTCCGTATTTTTTAATGTAGAGTTAGAATAAGTCTTAACCACCTCATCAATCGTCTGTTTAAGAGTCTTATCGCTATCTCCCGAAACACTCATTTGAAAACTACTCTCCACCTGAACAGAGAGCTGCCCAATAATATCTGCAAGCGCATTCTGGTCAGCCACCTTTAGTGTGCTCCCTCTCCCCTCCCCCCATATATATGTCTGCCTATCCATTTTAATCGCATCGACACTCTGTCCTGATACTACCCAAACAGATAAGAGCAAGTTAAAGATAATTAGATATGTTTTTTTCATAACCATCGAAGTTTTAAATCTCTACAAATGTAGTTATTTTTGCCTAATACCTAACCTCATACTCACAAAGTTTCTTCTCATTGAGGATGTTAGCAACTGTAATGTCCTATAAGGCGGTTTAACGGTTAACATCCTCCCGTGCTTGTTTTATTGATCAAAAATCCATTGTACCTAAGATTACATTTGTGTAAAATTTTTGTTGTTTTTGAAAATAAAATTGGTGGAGAAAAAGTGTTTTAATAAATTTGTGCTATAAATGCCAGATCCTCCAGCATTTTGTATAGTCAGCTAATGTAAAAAACTTCTAAAATTTTATTATTTTATGGATTCAATTAAATGCTTTGTTAAACCCTTCTTAACAATAGGGTTATTTTTATCTCTCTCTTTCGCTTCTTACGGCCAAAACGACAGGTCTTATATTAGAGAAGCAATCAGTGAGAAAGGGGAGTGTAGAAATGTAGCCATCACAAAATCTAATGGTGATTTGATGCTATACGGCAAAAATGGTTACGCGTGGTCGGGATGTCCGAGTGATTTAAACGATGCAATTACCGAGCTGAACGATGATAACGAATACATTGACGATGTTCAGTTAACTGAAAAGGGGCGTTGGCTAATTTTGTATGGTGATAACGGAATGCTTTGGAATAACATCCCAAATAGCCTTGAAAAAAAGTTGCGAGAGTATAATGAAATGGGGGAGGTAATTACTTCTGTTACATTCAATGACGAAGGTAGCTGGATTATAATAACAACTAATTATTATGTATCATCCGACACAGAAATTAACGACTGGTTGAAAGATGGGTGTGACCTACATGGTAGGTTATGGGCCGCCTGCATTACAGATGATGCAATTGTAGCAGTATTTGAAAACGGCTACACCTTTTTAGGTGATGTGCCGGACTCATTAAAAGAAGCATTGAGTGAAACAGATTTAGATGTATTCCGTCTAAAAATTGCAGGCGATGCCTGGTTCTTCGCCGATACTGAGGGTCATTACGATTACAATATGTAAGTGATAATATCTCTACTCCTCCCTATTTTATTTAACCTCCAAAGATCCCGGCATCACAGAAATCATCGCCCTCCTTGGAGAATCCGAAACAGCAATATATCTAGTAGTTAATCAGGACAGGTGTCATTGCGGACCCCGTTCCGCAATCTAAGCCCTCTAAAGTATGGATAGCTCTGCTCTGCTCAAAATTTATCTTGGCATACATGCTATCTATTCTGGGACTGACGACATGTGCAGAGCCTAATTGACTAAGTATTTAATTATTAGCATCTTAATAAAAGTGAAATTGCACATGTCATCCCATTTTCGCCCTTTTCCCCCGAAATCCCATCCACATCTGCAAGCCCATGTGCCCCAGAAGCACCTGTAGCTCCGATTGCCGTGCAGATGTCGTTGTCTTCCCAATAGAAGAAGATTAAAATCCCGAACCGTAAATAACTTTCCCTGCCTCACAATCCGGCAAAAACCGTAAGCACCTTTGAATTATTACAGATGGACAAGATATAGTACATTCCAAGATGACAATAGATTCCTCTAATATCTTTATATCCGGAGACGGCAGGTGCCGAAGGCGATCCTCGGCGGTGTGTCAAAATACCTAAAATCTAAAACATACCTCCACCACACATACTTGTGGAGTGGGTTATTGTGCATAACCATGGCTTTTGACACACCGCCTCCCCTCCCTTTTCGGGAGCCAATGTCGCCCCTCGGCAACCTGCCGTCTATGACCTTTTTCCAGCGTTGCCCCAGTGTGTATCTCCTCCCTAATTATTCTGCAAGCAGACACTTTAGCTACCTATCCTAAAATTGGGGGGGTATAATACCTTTACTCATCGATGATGATATTTTTTCCATTTATGAGGTGTGGAATATAAAATCTTTTATATCTTTGTACTTTCAGATTTTGAAATATGCAAGATATAAAACATAAGAGCGTAAGTAGTACTGAAAGCCAAATACTACAAGTCTTTATTGACAAAGGGAAAAATTGGTTTTCGGTTACGGAGGCCGACAAGTATTTACCCAATTTAGCAGGTAATCCTCTACGCATTCATCTGAAAAGAATGACTGACGATGGTTTGCTAATGAGAGTTAAGGAGGGAGTTTATTACATTATTCCTTTTGAACAAGACTCAGAAATGTTTATGCCTGATTGGCACCTACTCGCCGAGCCTTTGGTTGGAGAAAATTTTTATATTGGCTACTATTCCGCAATGCAAATTCACCAACTGATAACTCAACCTTCCCTCAAAGAACAAATAGTAGTAAACAAACAGATTAAACCAAGTGAGAAAGATATTAAAGGGGTAACATTTCAGTTTATATATCACAACAAAAAACATTTTTTTGGGTACAAAAGAATTTGGATTGATAATTTCAATAAGGTATATTGCAGCGATTTAGAAAAAACAATTGTTGACTCCCTCTATAAGCCCAATTATGCAGGGGGGATTGTTGAAATCGCTAAAGCAATTTTCATGGCTAAAGATAAAATTAAATACGAAACACTTCTCAAATATGCTTTGGAATTTGATGCACAAGTAGTAATTAAACGACTTGGGTATTTGCTTGAATTATTAAAAATTAAAAATCCAATTATCGGAACATTGCTGGAAAAACGTTCAAATTCCATCGCTTTACTTGACACCGAAGCCCCGAAAAACGGCAAAATAGATTCTCGTTGGAACATTCAGAAAAGTGTTGATATTGAAACCATTAAATCATCACTCCTAACTTAACTTAATTTAATATGATACGCCCACAAGAGATACAACTAAAAGCCAGAAAGGAAGGCGTTCGTGATTCGCAAATAGAAAAAGATTATATTCTCTCTTGGATACTTATAGGCTTGGCTCACAGCGAATTATTATCGAAAATCCTCGCTTTCAAAGGCGGGACTGTTCTTAAAAAAATCTATTTTAAAGATTATCGCCATTCTGAAGATTTAGATTTCACACTGCTAGATAACACTATTACAAACGAAGAAGTTAAAAGTGCATTTGAAAAAGCTTTTGAATTTGTGAAAGAGGAAACCAATATTGACCTGTTTATTATTGAATTTGGTGAACACGCAACAGGTAATATAAACTTCTACATTGAATATAATGGTGTTCTTGGCGGCATAGGTAAAAAGGTAAAAGTTGATATTTCAAAAAATGAACTTTTGTTATTTGACTTAGAAAAAAAATCGTTATTTGATACTTATTCTGACCATCTTGATTCTGTTTTGCTTTGTTATTCATTGTCAGAAATTATTACTGAAAAATTACGTTCAATTCTCTCTCGGCAACAACCACGTGACTTTTATGATTTATGGTACTTAACAGAAATTGAGGGGTATGATTTGAGTGATTTTAGCTATGAATTTGAGGCAAAAGCCAAGCACAAAGCTTTAAACCCAGAATTATTGGAAAGCCGCATTGTTAACATTTTGCCGACTTTCAAAAGTAAATGGGAAAGTTCAATAAAGGAACAAATAAAGGATTTACCGCCATTTGAACAAGTTTCACGAGAACTTGGACGACATTTTAGAAAACTGTTAAAAAAGCAATAAAATAACGAGGCTCCCACTAATTTATTTAACCTCCAATGAATCTTTGGCGGTGGTGTCTTGGGGATTATAGACTTCGGGGGTCGAGTCGGCGTCACATTTGGGTAGGGAATCTACCGAGAGGACAGTTTCGGGGACTAAGCCATCTTGAATGATGTGTCCCTTAGGTTTATCACCTGACTTGTAGATAGCAAAACCAACACCTGCGAAGATAAGTAGAACAGCAGCGATTCTGGTTAAGGGTGAACGGTAAAAAGAGATATACCATTTTTTAGGAGCCGATACCACTTTATCTGACTTCACATCTTCCATCGCAGAGCGGAGTTTTCTCATCCCTTCTATCTTCTTCCGACATTCGGGACAAGAGTTAAGATGCTCCTGAACCGCTGTCTCTTCATCGTAAGACATCAGGTTTAGGAGGTACCTCTCTATTGTTTTGATATTTAGATGTTTATTATGCATTCTTAGGTTCGGTAATAATAACTTCAAATCTATTTATAAGTCTCTCTTTTATCCTCTTCACATCTTGTCTGAATCGGGCAGCATGTCTTACCATGTCTTTCTCGTCAACCTCTCCGTAACGTTTGGTAACCATCTCTTCGTAAGACAAATCGTCTAAATAATGCTCAAATAAAAGTTTAACTTTTTCTTCTAACCCCTCAACCAACTTCTTGTGGAGCGGATGCTCTTCATTATATAAAACCACTATCATGTAGTTTCTGACACTCTCTTCATCTGCAAGGTCGATATAATTGGTTAGCTTCTCTTCTTGTGACGGGAAATTTGCAGGAATTGTCGCAGGATCGTCGAAAAATTTTTTCTCATCATCTGCAGTAAGTTTATAAGTGATGGAATCGAGGTCTGTTTGAGGGGCTCTTTTGCGTCCTCTAAGTAGCTCTTTATTCTTATTCTTAATTATCCCCACTGCATAAGAGATAATATCTTGGACCAATGTGGGCTGTTTAAGTTTCCCACCTACTACTGCCTGGTTTAGAATATAACAGGTATCACTCCATAAATCGAGCACCGAATCTCTCGATGCAGAACCTGAAATCTGATAACTAAATCCGGCTGTCAATGGTTTTAAACGGGTAAAAACCCTCTCCCAATAAAAATTATTATTCCCTTTCAACTCCTCTATGACATACTCCGCAGGGAGTGGAAATCTGTCCCGCAAAACCTCTTTACAATACTTATCTAATAGTTTAGAGGTATCCCAAGAGACCGAAACACTAAAATGCTCTCCGTAAATAGTTTGGAAGAGTGTAGGAGAGAGCGAATACGAGATGGTTTCCCCCTCCAAAGCTAAATAGCGATCTGTTTCACTCTTCTCATTAGAGAGAAACATCTCATAAAGGTCAGCAGTAAGGAGAGACTTTACCCCCCTTTCAAAAAACTCGTTCCCTCTATTCTCCTTACAAAAGCCATTAAAATCTTTTCTACGATAAAAATCATCGAGAATTCTGCCCTTCCATTCATAGAAAGACTCTTTCCCCTTAAGAGGAAAATTCTCGGCAATAAATGAAACTTCCTCCTCCAGGTCTGAAAAAAAGCCGAGCTTGGTAAGCCTATAACGCTCATCCTCTTTAATGATAAACTCTCTTATATTGCTTTTTATCAGATCTTTACTCATCTTTACAAGTTCCTTATTTTTTTCTCCCAATTCCATGCAGAGAGTAACACCTTATCTATTGGAGTCTCCCCTTTCCACCCAAGAATCACATTAGACTTGGTGGCATCTGCCCAAACCTTCTCTATATCCCCCTCCCTTCTACTCACAAATCTATAAGGGAGATCTACCCCCGTAGCTTTCATAAATTCATTAACTAACTGAAGAACAGAGAGTCCTACCCCTGTCCCAACATTAAATATCTCATAACGTGGAGATTCCTTCTCAGTCAACATCCTCCTGATGGCAGAGACATGCGCTTTAGCTAAATCACACACATATATATAATCCCTGATACAAGTCCCATCAGGGGTATTATAATCTTTCCCGAAAATACTGAGTTCCTTCCTTAACCCTGCTGCGGTCTGAGTAATAAAAGGGACTAAGTTCTGAGGCACTCCGCGGGGAAGTTCTCCGATTTTTGCAGAAGGGTGTGCACCAATAGGATTAAAATATCTTAGGGCAATAACTTTCAATTTATCATTCGCCTTCGTGGCATCTGATAAGATATCTTCACACATCTGCTTCGTCCTTCCATAAGGGGAGACTGCGGGCTGCACAGGGGCATTCTCGTTAATAGGAAGATCCTCTCTCTTAGGTTCACCATACACTGTACAAGAGGAGGAAAAGACAATACAAGAAGTCTCTTGTGCTAACATCAACTCTATCAAGTTAAGAATAGAACGGAGGTTGTTATTATAATACTCTATCGGTTTCTGAACACTCTCCCCCACAGCTTTATAAGCAGCGAAGTGGATAGATGAGGTTATATCGGGGTACTTTTCAAAAACCTTAGAGAATGAGGCTTTATCACTACAGTCGAGTTCCATAAAAGGGATCTCTTTCCCCACAATCGCCTTAATCCCATCAAGAACATCAGGGGAGGAGTTTGAAAAATTATCAACTCCCACGACATCAAAACCAGCCTCAATAAGTTCAACAATAGTATGCGAGCCTATATATCCTGTGGCTCCTGTAACTAATACTCTCCCTAAATTAGTCTTCATATAATTTAATTTATTCTTGCAAATATAGCCTTTTTTCTATATTTGCGGAGAATTTTTATAAAAATAAGGGAGATGAATTTAGGTATTGCTTCAGACCACGCAGGTTATAATATGAAACAGGCACTCATTGAGTACTTAAAGGGGTTAGGTCATACAGTTACGGACTTTGGAACTCACTCTGAGGAGAGCATGGACTACCCTGATACTGCCCACCCTCTTGCTTTAAGTGTCGAGAGTGGAGAGGTAGAGAGAGGAATAGCCCTTTGCGGTTCAGGAAACGGAATTAGTATGACATTAAATAAGCATCAGGGGATTCGTGCTGCCCTCTGCTGGACACCGGAGCTCGCTTCCCTTTCAAGAGCACACAATGATGCCAATATTTTATCACTCCCTGCACGCTTTATCTCCATAGAGAGTGCAAAAGAGATAGTTGATGCATTTCTCCAAAAAGAGTTTGAAGGGGGGAGGCATCAGAAAAGGGTGGATAAAATACCATACATAAAATAGATGAGTAAAGAGTATTTAATTATAGATAAAGGGAACCTGCCGGACAAGGCTCCCGATTTGGAAGTTTGCCAAAATGGGATCGTAATTCCCATAAATAAACCGAGAGAGTGGACATCTTCAGATGCCGTCAGAAAGATAAAATTTAAAATTCAGAGATATTATAATCAGAGAGGGATTAAAGTGGGGCATGCAGGGACATTAGACCCACTTGCCACAGGGCTGCTTCTTATCTGTATCGGAAGGGCGACAAAACAGTCTGACAAACTTCAAGCAGAGAAAAAAGAGTATATTGCAGAGATTACCTTTGGTGCCACCACTCCAAGTTTTGACCTTGAGAAGGAGATTGACTTTAGATTCCCTTATGAACATATCACTTTAGAGGAGATTAAAAAGTGCGTTGCCTCATTTATTGGAGAGCAAGAGCAGATCCCCCCTGTTTTCTCAGCCAAGTTCGTTGACGGAGTAAGGGCTTATGAAATGGCAAGACAGGGAGAAGAGGTAAAAATGAAATCGTCAACTATTACTATATATAATATGGAGATATTGGACTATACCTCACCAGTACTCACTCTTAAAATCGAATGTAGTAAGGGGACATATATCAGAGCCATAGCAAGAGATATGGGTTTAATGCTTAATAGTGGTGCTCATCTTTCTGGCCTAATAAGGAGCTCTTCCGGGGAATTTAAGCTTCAAAATGCCCTTAGTTTGGATGAAATTGTAAATATTTTTTAATTATTTTTAAAATTTTTGAAACTTTTTAAAATTTAGTTCGTATAATTCTCCGTATGAAACTTTCACAATTTAACTTTAATCTCTCTCACGAGCAGATAGCCAAATATCCCACCGATTACAGAGACGAATCTCGTCTTATGGTTCTTAATAAAGAGACCGGGGAAATAGAACACAAAATTTTCAAAGACATTATAAATTACTGTGATGAAGGAGATGTTTTCGTATTTAATGATACGAAAGTTTTTCCTGCAAGACTCAAAGGGAATAAAGAGAAGACAGGGGCTGAAATAGAGGTCTTTCTTTTAAGGGAGTTGAATAAAGACCAACGACTTTGGGATGTCCTCGTTGACCCTGCAAGAAAAATCAGGATAGGGAATAAACTCTATTTTGGAGAGAATGATTCTTTGGTTGCAGAAGTTATAGATAATACCACCTCACGCGGTAGGACATTGAGATTCCTATTTGACGGAACTTATGAGGAGTTTAAAGACACTTTATATAGAATGGGTGAAATCCCTGTTCCAAAGTGGATTAGACCTACTGAGGAAATTGACACCGAGCGTTTTCAAACTATATATGCTGAAAAAGAGGGGGCTGTGGCCTCCCCTGCTGCCGGTCTCCATTTTTCAAGAGAACTATTCAAAAGGATGGAGATAAAAGGGGTGGAAAAGACCTTTTTAACTCTCCACATGGGGTTAGGGCACTTCCGTACTGTGGATGTGGAGGATCTATCTAAACATAAAATGGACTCCGAGCAGGTTATTATTTCTGAAGAGAGTGCTAATATGATTAACGATGCTAAAACCAAAGAAAAAAAGGTTTTTGCAGTCGGAGTTACAGTGGTAAGAGCTTTAGAGACCCCTGTAACCACCAAACAGGAGATTAAGCCTTTCGATGGGTGGACAAATAAGTTTATTTTCCCCCCATATACCTTCTCTATTCCATCAGCAGTAATAACTAATTTCCATCTCCCTTACTCCACTATGCTTATGTCTGTGGCTGCTTTCGGGGGGTATGATAACGTTATGAAAGCTTATAAAGTCGCCCTAAAAGAGGGGTACCGTTTCGGCACTTATGGCGATGCAATGCTCATAATCTGATTTTTACTTTTTTTTGTAAATTATTCGCAACTCTCTCTTTTCTGTTCGCTATTTTAGCAAAATGGAACAGAGTGATTTGGTCTATGCCTGTTGTCTTAACAGGATTTTCAATTACAAATGCTTAGAGGCGAGGAGGCTGATAGAACATTTTCCCTCTATAGGTGAGCTGTTTGAACTCTCCAGAAAGGGTCTAACCGAGATATTTGGCGAAAAATCTCATTACCCTGATGAGATATTAAACCAAAGTCATATTCGAAAAGCTATTGAGGATATCGAGTGGGCGGATAAGCATGATATCTCGATAATATATATAAAGGATAGAGAATACCCTTATAGACTTAAAGAGTGTGAGGATGCTCCTATAATACTCTATTATAAAGGTCTCTCCGACTTAAATGCAGAGAGGGTAATATCCATAGTGGGGACACGAAAAGCCACACCTTACGGTAGAGAGACTTGCATCGGTATTGTAGAGGAGTTCTCTCTGCTTTCGCCCCGCCCGATAATAGTAAGCGGATTAGCATACGGTATAGATATAGTTGCTCATAAAATGGCATTGGAGTTAGGGTTAGAGAGTGTAGGGGTAATGGCTACCGGCCTGGATGAGATTTACCCAAAGCAACATAGAAGTACCGCCGCCAGAATGTTATCCCAAGGGGGTATTCTCTCTGATTTTCCTAAAGAGACGGCACCATTAAAATTAAATTTTATCAGAAGGAATAGAATTATAGCAGGTATCTCTGATGCCACCATCCTTATTGAGTCAAAAGAGGAGGGAGGGGGAATGGTCTCAGCCAAGATGGCCTATTCATTTTCACGTGAGGTCTTTGCTCTTCCGGGAAAAATAACCGACCCATACTCTAAAGGGTGTAATCTTTTAATAAAAGACAATATCGCAGAAGCAATAATTGATAGTGGCTCAATATCAGCCTCTTTAGGGTGGGAAAGAGTTGATTCTAAAAATAACAAGATTAAAAAAACATTAATTTTTGAGAGTGACAATGAGATTAAAAGGAAAATTTTAGTAGCTTTATCCTCGTATTTGCCATTAGATATTAATCATTTGTTTGTAACATGTGATACCACTCTCTCAGAACTCAATCTGAATATAGTGGAACTCACACTTGAAGGGAGAATAAAAGAAGACTCTGATGGGAGATACTCAATAGCATAATTATGATTGATACACATATTCATCTCTACGACTCCTCTTTTGATGCTGACATTGCCGATGTAGTTGGCAGAGCCAAATCTTCGGGTGTGGTAAAATGTATAATGCCCGGAATAGACTCCACCTACCACCCCAAGATGATGACTCGTGCCGAGGAGTTAAAAGAGTTTGCATACCCGGCAATAGGTCTCCACCCCACCTCAGTCGGAGAGAACTGGAGAGAGGAGTTAAAATTTGTGAAAGAGAATATTGACCTCTACCCTTTCTCTGCTGTGGGGGAGATTGGAATTGACGGGTATTGGTCAAAGGAGTTTATTGCGGAGCAAAAGGAGGTTTTCCGGGAAGAGATTCTCCTTGCAGTTGAGAGGGAACTCCCCATTATTGTGCATGCAAGGGAGGGACACAATGAGATTTTCGAAGTACTGCGCTCCCTTAAAAAAGAGGGGGTGGCGATGAAAGGGGTGTTCCATGCCTTCTCTTCAAGTATTGAAATTTATCGGGAGATAAAAAAATATGGGGACTTTAAAATAGGTATTGGAGGTGTTTTAACTTATAAAAATGCCTCTATTGCACTCACTCTGAAAGAGATACCTTTAGAGGACATTGTTCTTGAAACGGATGCCCCCTGGTTAACTCCTGCCCCACATAGAGGAAAAAGAAATGAATCTTCTTATCTTTGCATAATCGCAGAAAAAATTGCTGAGATAAAAGGGTGCGGATTAGAGAGGGTGATGAATGTAACCACAGATAATGCTAAGATACTTTTTAACTTGAGATAGAAAACTATATGAATCGAACGGCCATATTGCTTATTTACACCGGAGGAACTATAGGGATGAAGATGGATCCCGCCACTTCCGCCCTCTCTCCTTTCGATTTTTCCCATATTATGAAGGAGGTACCTGAACTAAGAAAGTTTTGTTATTCCATAGATTCTTTTTCATTTGAGCCTGCTATCGACTCTTCAGATGTTAATATTGAATTTTGGGTTAAGTTAGCAGAGTTAATAAAGGAGAATTATAATAAATATGATGGGTTCGTAGTACTGCATGGGACTGATACGATGTCCTACTCCGCAGCAGCATTGAGTTTCATGTTGGAGAATTTAGAAAAACCGGTGGTTTTTACAGGGAGCCAGCTCCCCATAGGGATTATGAGAACTGACGGTAAAGAGAATTTAATTTCATCTATTGAAATAGCAGCTGCTAAAAGGGATGACGGAAGACCTATGGTACCGGAGGTTTCAATCTATTTTGAGAGCCAGCTCTACCGTGGCAATCGTACCACCAAATACAACACTGAGACTTTCAGGGCGTTCAGTTCTGCCAACTTTCCCCCTCTGGCAGAGGTAGGTATTCATATTAAATATAATAGGCATAGTATTCTTTATCCCATCAAATGGGGTCAAGAGTTAAAGATACATACTAGGTTAGACACTAATTTAGTTATTTTGAAAATGGTGCCCGGAATACAGGAAAATGTAATCTCCTCCATTATCAATATAAAAGGACTCAGGGCCATCATACTTGAAACTTATGGTTCCGGAAATGCTCCTACTTCGGAGTGGTTCTTAAAAATTATAAAAGAAGCTATAAAAAAGGGGATAATCGTTTTAAATGTAACCCAATGTCAAGCCGGAGGTGTTGATATGGATGCATATTCTAATGGAAAGGCACTAAAAAAGTTAGGGGTAATAAGCGGATATGATATTACAACAGAAGCAGCTGTAACAAAATTATATTTTTTAATGGGCGATATTGCTGATAACAAGAGTGTTAAACGATATCTCAAAAAAAATATCAAAGGAGAAATAACAAAATAGTAGTTGTAATTTAAAAATTATTCCTAAATTGCGCGATATTTTGTGTGGCAAGATTTTTATAAGGGATTTTTGATATTTTGGAGAGGTGGCCGAGTGGTCGAAGGCGCGCGCCTGGAAAGTGCGTAAGCTCCTAAAGGGCTTCGCGGGTTCGAATCCCGCCTTCTCCGCTTAAAAAGAGTTTTTATAAAGAAGAAAATAGATACTTAAAACTATTTAATAATTTGTTTAATAATTAATCACCAAAAAATTTATGAAAAAATTTTTCATGTTTTTGTCAGTTGCATGCCTAATGGCTTTTACTGCGCAATACGCATCAGCTCAAACTGACCAAGTAGTTACTGACTCTACAACTGCTACCGCTGTTGAACCTGTTGCTGCTACTACAGACCTACAAGCTCAAGCAGAGGTTCCTATTCACCAAGCTCTAAAAACTAAATTCATTGAGGGGGGCGCCGGATTTATGGCTACCATTCTCGCATGTTTGATTTTCGGTTTGGGAATCGTTATTGAAAGAATTATTTACCTTAATTTGGCTACCACCAACACTGAGAAACTTCTTGCTAAGATAGAAGAGGCTCTATATAATGGCGGTCCTGAGGCAGCTAAGACTGTTTGCCGTGACACTCGTGGTCCTGTGGCATCTATTTTCTATCAAGGTTTCCTTCGTATGGATCAAGGTATTGAAACAGTTGAAAAAACTATTTCATCTTATGGTTCTGTTCAGATGGGTCTTCTCGAAAAAGGTCTCTCTTGGATTACCC
This sequence comes from uncultured Muribaculaceae bacterium, assembly GCA_964642235.1. GTDB lineage: Bacteria > Bacteroidota > Bacteroidia > Bacteroidales > UBA932 > CAYSND01. Next base: position 9,822 of record CAZXOP010000021.1, on the reverse strand, counting down.
TCTTTATCGCAATTGCACCTATGTTAGGGTTCATGGGAACAGTTATCGGGATGATTATGGCATTTGACAATATCCAGGCTGCAGGGGACATCTCTCCTTCACTCGTTGCTGAGGGGATGAAAGTGGCTTTGATCACCACTGTAGGGGGTCTTGTTGTTGCTATTATCCTTCAGATTTTCTATAACTACCTTATATCAAAAGTTGACTCTGTGGTTCTTAGCATGGAAGATGCTTCTATCTCATTGGTTGACATGTTGGTTAAATACCAAAGCAAATAATTTAGAATAATATGTCTAAAACTTCTAAAATAACTAATATTATTCTGTTTGGGGTCAGTATCATAATTCTGTTACTGTTCTACTTTCAGAATAGCTCAGGGCTATTCAGCATCTCAAATGTTAGAAACGTCCTAGGTACCTTTAATATGGTTGACGGTATTTATATATGGTCATACTTATTATTGGGTTCTGCATTACTATTAGTACTTATCCTCTCTTTAGCTAAGATGACTAAAAAGTCATTCAAGAGTACAGGTATTCTATTAGTAATAGTTATTGCTATCGTGTTGACTTCTTATTTTATAGCAAGTGGGGATCCTGTTCCTGCTTCTGTAGCTAAGGAACCTACATTCGCACAGTTAAAGATGACCGATACAGGTTTGATTATAACCTACATCTTAATGGGAATCACAGCTTGTGCTTTTATATTTGGTGAAGTTCTGAAATTTATCAGAAATCGTAAATAATTAAAAATTATGGCATCAAAAAAGACACCTGAAATTAACGGAGGATCAATGGCGGATATATCATTCCTTATGTTGATATTCTTCCTTATGGTTTCTACCATGGACCAGGAGCGCGGTATCCAAAGAAGGCTCCCTCCCATGCCAGAAAAGGACCAGAAAGTGGAAGATGTTACCAAGAACAGAAGGAACGTTATGCAGGTCAAGATTAACTCCCGTGACCTTGTCTTTGCAGGAGGTCAATATATTTCTGATGTTCACCAACTTGATCAAATTGTAATAGATTTTTTAACCAACCCTGCAAAAAGCGATAAATTGTCAACAAGTACGATGACGATGATCGAAGGTTTTGGGGAATATCCGGTTTCAGATGGAGTTATATCACTTCAGAATGACCGTAGTACGCACTATGGTATCTATCTTGAAGTGCAAAATGCTCTGGTAAGAGCCATCAATTCTATTCGTAATGACTTCTCAATGAGAAATTGGGGGAAAACTTACGAAAATCTTGATGAAGCTCAGCAGGAAATAGTTCGTAAGGCTATTCCACAGAGTATTTCCGAGTCTGAACCTAAGGATGTTAAAAAACAATAAAGGAGGATCAATATGGCTAAATTTGTCAGAAAAAAAGATATGGGTACCCCCCAAATAAATACGGCTTCCTTACCGGATATCGTATTTATTATCCTTATATTCTTTATGGTTTCCAGTAGTATGCGTAAAACAGACAGACTGGTTACTGTAAAACTTCCTCAAGCTACTGAAATTGCTAAACTGGAGAGAAAAGATCTCTCGTCATATATTTATATTGGAACGCCATCTTTTCAATACCAAGCTAAACATGGTACAGATGCACGTATCCAATTAAATGACGCTTTTAAGACAGTTGACGATATTAAAGACTTTATAGCTGCTGAGCGTGAAAGACTCAGTGAGGCAGATCGTGGTTTGATGACCGTTTCCCTTAATATTGATGAGGATACTCGAATGGGGATAGTCTCTGATGTAAAGCAAGCATTAAGAAGATGCTCCGCTTTAAAGATAATGTACACTGCTAGAAAAGAGATTGTCATAAATCGATAAGGCAGTTGGCTATTTGAAGAATAGGGTGGATTCTGTGATTTTGGGTCCACCCTTTCTTTTTTAAGAACATATTAATTACACAATAGTTATGAAAAGATTTTTTGCGGTTTTATTTATTGCCCTAGTCGGTTTTAATCTAATGGGGTGCAATCCTCCTAAAGAACAGGAGGCCAAATATGTTTTTTTCTTTATAGGTGATGGTATGGGATTAACCCATGTCTCTATCACAGAAGCATATCTCTCATACCTTAAAGGGGAGAACGGAAGTACCCCTATCTCTTTTACCAAATTTCCTGTCATGGGATATATCACTACTTTCTCTGCTTCTAACCCTATTACATGCTCCTCAGCAGCAGGAACTGCATTGTCAACAGGCTTTAAGACCAATAATGGGTTTTTAGGGGTGGCTCCGGACAGCACAAATCTTGAAAGTATCTCATACAAAATTCACAAAAAAGGGTATCGTGTAGGGGTAATGAGTAATGTTACCATTGACCATGCGACTCCGGGGGCATTTTATGCACACTCTATCTCCAGAAGTGATTACTATTCCATAGCAAAAGAGCTCCCTTTAACAGGTTTTGAGTTTTTCGGAGGTGGTGGGTTTGCTCAACCCTTCGGTAAAAACAATGACCAACCCTCAGCATATAACTTCGTTAAAGAGAATGGTTATGTAATAGCCGCAGGTCTTGATGAGTTTAATGCCAAAAAAGGGACTGCAAAAAAAATGTTGCTTCTCCAAAATTCGGGGGAAAAGAGTCAGGCACTCCCCTACTCCATAGATCGCACCGAAAAAGATATGAAGTTATCGGATATTGTAACCTCAGCTATAAGTTTCCTCGATAACGAAAAAGGGTTTTTTATGATGGCAGAGGGGGGAAGAATAGATTGGAGTGCTCATGCTAATGATGCAAAGACGACTATATATGAAGTCATTGATCTTGCTGAAGCAGTACAAATTGCTTATGAATTCTACTTAAAGCACCCTAAACAGACTTTGATAGTCGTAACTGCCGACCATGAGACAGGAGGGTTTGCAATGGGAAGAGGTTCAGGTTATTCATACAACTTCAAAGAACTCGAAAACCAGAAGAACTCAAAAGATATGGATGCAAATGTAAACACCTATGAAGGGGTTACATCTAAGTCGGCGATAGACTCTATGAATGCAAAGGCAAATATAGGTTGGACTACCTCTTCTCACACAGGGGTCTCTGTGCCTGTATATGCCATAGGAGCCGGTAGTAGCTATTTCTCCGGTAGAATGGACAACACCGATATACCTAAAAATATTTGCAAGGCAATGGGGGTTAAATTTTAATTCCTATCGTTATGAAAAAAGCTCTTGCTCTTCTTGTTCTGTCACTTTTCGCACTTCAACCCCTTGCTTCTCAAAACAATAACTCTCCAAAGAGAGAATTTAGAGGGGCTTGGATTCATACTGTGGGGAATGGACAGTTTAGGACAATGGATGAAAAGGGGGTTAAAGAGTTATTTATAAGAATACTCGACTCTCTCCAAATGACAGGGTGTAATGCTGTTATTTTTCAAGTAAGACCGCAGGCTGACGCACTATACGAGTCCGAATTAGAACCTTGGAGCAGATTTCTTACCGGAACTCAAGGTCTCTCTCCTGGGTGGGATCCACTTGAATTTATGATAGAGGAGAGTCATAAGCGCGGAATGGAACTACACGCATGGTGTAATCCATATCGTGTAACATCAAATAACAGTGAGCGCCTCTCCCCAAATCACTTCTACTTCCGTCACCCTGAAATATTCAAGAGGTATGGCAAACAACTCTATTTCGATCCCGGGGAACCTCTATCTATAGAGTTCACCAAGAGAGTTATAGCCGATATAGTAAAAAGATATGATATAGACGCTATCCACTTTGATGATTATTTCTACCCATACCCTGTGAAATATGAAGAGTTCCACGATGATGCATCGTTTGTTAAATATGCTAAAACCCAAGGGTTTGAATACTGGGAGAAAAATGATTGGAGAAGAAACAATGTCCGAACTCTTATTAAAGAGTTAAACGATACCATCAAGAGTATTAAACCATGGGTACGTTTCGGAATCTCCCCTTTCGGTATTCATAGAAATATTAAAGAGACCCCTGATAGTTCAGGAAGTCGCACCAACGGGCTTTCAAATTACGAACAACTCTTTGCAGATATTCCACTCTGGGCAGTGGAGGGCTCTGTTGATTATATTGTCCCTCAACTCTACTGGGCTATAGGACATCCGACTGCTGACTTCAAGACTCTTATAGAGTGGTGGAACAGGGGGAATTTCAGTGAGCACCTTTATATAGGGCAGAATATAGCAGTCCTCTCCTCCCAACTAAAGGATAAAATGGAGCTTGTCAGAAGACTCCCTAATGTTAAAGGGAATGTCTGGTGGCCGGGTTGGTCTATTACCAAAAACGTATATAAAATAGCCGACAGTCTGATTATTAAATATCAATCTCGTCCGGCATTAATCCCCTCCTACTCAAGACTTGATACGATTCCACCTCTTCCGATAATAGGGGCAACTACTTCTGCAAAAGGGATAAAATGGGAGGTAGAGCCGACTGATGATCCTCTGCAGCAACCAAGATTCTACGCAGTTTATATCTTCCCCCCAAAGAAAGAAGCAGATATTAACAACTCTGATTATCTGGTCTCTATAACCAATAAACAAGAATATAAGTTTGATAAAAAGAGTAAACCCAAAAAAGGAAGCAGTTGTGTTATTACTGTTATTGACAGATGTTGGAACGAGAGCAAATCTTTTTTATTACCTTTGTGAGTTTGATAATTTTTGATAACGATGACACTTAGTAGAAAGAAAATTGTGGAGCTTCTTAAAGAGGCACCCGGAAAAGAAGTTTTAGCTAAAGGGTGGGTTAGAACTAAAAGAGGAAACAAGAATGTGGTTTTCATAGCCTTGAATGACGGCTCCACCATTAACAACATTCAGATAGTCTGTGATATGACTCACTTCACTGAAGAGGCACTCAAACCTATAACCACAGGTGCCTGCATAGGTGTAACCGGAGAGTTGGTTGCCTCGATCGGAGGTGGACAGGCTGTGGAGATTCAGGCAAAAGAGGTAACTATTTATGGAACAGCTGATGCCGAAACATACCCTCTTCAAAAAAAGGGGCATAGTATGGAGTTCTTACGTGAGATAGGACATCTTCGTCCTCGTACCAATACTTTCGGAGCAGTTTTAAGAATACGCCATGCTATGGCTTATGCAATTCATAAATTCTTTAATGACAAAGGGTTCTTCTATCTACACACCCCTATAATAACTGCCTCCGATGCAGAAGGGGCAGGTGCTATGTTTCAAGTTACTACCCTCGATTTAGAGAACCTGCCAAGAGATAAGGAGAATGAAATAGACTATTCCGAAGACTTCTTTGGAAGAATGACCTCTTTAACTGTTAGCGGACAACTTGAAGGGGAACTCGGTGCTATGGCACTTGGCGATATATACACATTCGGTCCTACTTTCAGAGCAGAAAACTCCAATACTCCTAGGCACCTTGCGGAATTTTGGATGATAGAGCCTGAAATGGCATTCTATGAGATTAAGGAGAATATGGATCTTGCAGAGGAGTTTATAAAATACCTTATAAGATATGCTCTCGAAAACTGTAAAGAGGATATTAAATTCCTCAACGATATGATAGATAAAGAACTTATCTCTCGTCTTGAAAGTGTTTTACAGAGCGACTTCATAAGACTTTCCTATACCGAAGGGGTGGAAATCCTTATAAAATCTGGAGTGAAATTTGAATACCCGGTATCTTGGGGGATTGATTTACAGAGTGAGCATGAACGATATTTAGTTGAAAAACATTTTCATTGTCCTGTGATATTGACAGACTACCCGAAAGAGATAAAAGCCTTCTATATGAAGCAGAACGAAGATGGAAAAACAGTTAGGGCAATGGATGTTCTCTTCCCAAAAATTGGGGAGATTATAGGTGGCTCTCAAAGAGAGGAATCCTTGGTTAAATTACAGAGTAGAATTAAAGAGTTAAACATGGACGATAAGGGACTTTGGTGGTATTTAGACACACGCCGATTTGGGACTGCACCACATAGTGGTTTCGGTCTCGGATTTGAAAGGCTCCTTCTTTTCATTACAGGGATGTCTAATATCCGCGATGTTATTCCTTTCCCAAGAACCCCTAAGTCCGCAGAATTTTAGAATATGTTGATAATAGGCATTGCCGGAGGAACAGGTTCCGGTAAAACAACAGTAGTTAATAAAATAACCAATTTACTGCCCAAAAAAGATGTTGTGGTCATTCCACAAGACTCTTATTATAAAGATAGCAGCCATCTATCGCTCGAAGAGAGGCAAGAGTTAAATTTCGACCACCCTGATGCTATAGATTTTAAGCTGTTAATCAAACAGTTAAAGGACCTTAAAAACGGGCTCGATGTGGATCAGCCTGTTTACTCGTATATCACATGTACTCGCTCAGATACTGATACCATTAAAGTTCACCCTGCCCATATAATTATAGTGGAGGGGATACTTATTTTCACCTGTGCAGAACTTAGAAAATTGCTCGATATTATGGTATTTGTGGATGCCGACCCCGATGACAGACTCCTTAGAGTTATTTCGAGAGATATAATGGAGAGGGGGAAAAGCGTCTCCAAAGTTATGGAGAGATATGAGAAGACAGTAAAGCCTATGCACCTCCAATTTATTGAGCCAAGTAAAAGGTATGCAGATATAATAATACCACAAGGTGGTCATAACCAAGTAGCAATAGATATACTCCTTGCAAGCATTGAAAAAGCTCTTCAAAATAGATAAAGAGCAGCGACCGGGGCTTTATCTGACGATCTCTTTTCATCTCATAATCCTGATAATACTCCTCGTTCGCTCCATTAGCTCCATCCTGCAGACGGAGACCTCTTTTGTATTGGATTTTACCAAGCAGGAGGAGATAGAGAGGGAAATTCAAGAGCAAGAGTTCAGGGCGAGCGTATCTAAAGAACTGGATGCAATGATAGCTGAAGCCGCTACCGTAACCCCAAGAAATGTGGCAGTCGATGTCTCTTCAAGAAAGGGGGGGAGTAACCTTAAAGATGATAGAAGTACCAATCCGAATGAGGTCTATAATGAGGCTAAGAGACTGCAAGATAAACTCGATGCCTCTAAAAGGGCGGCAGAAGCAGCACGGGAAGGCGATGATATGGTCTCTGTAAATGATAATAAGGAGAATAAAAAGGAAGAGACTTATGTCGGACCATCAGTTATATCGTATCGTCTCGATGGAAGAAAAGCCATGTCGCTCCCAATCCCTGCATATAAATGTTTGGGGGGAGGAGATGTCTCTGTTGCGATAATTGTAAACCGTAAAGGGTATGTAGTAGCTGCCAAGGTGTTAGAAAGTGTTTCATCTAAGGATATATGCTTGATAGAGTACGCCATTAAAGCTGCTAAGATGTCCCGCTTTACAGCCTCTACGACAGCAGATGAGCGACAAGCCGGGGAGATAGTATATCGTTTCATAGCTCAATAAATATTTTTATATACTTTTTAAACTTTTTTATTAATTGTTTGTCTATATATATGTATTTTAAAAATTTTATGATGAAGAAAATTATTTCAGTTTTATTTTTGTTTGCATTCCTCTCTATAAAAGGATTTGCATGTGACATTAAATTTAATATCGTAGGTGATAAGAAAGCCTCTTATAAAGCCGGTGATGAGTTAATCGTAGAAGTTACGGTTACTTACACACATAGGGTTTGTGAATTAGAGATAGGGGATACTAAATTTAGTGCTGAGGGGGTAAAGATATTAGGTGCTGCGCCATGGAAAGAGGTCTCCCCTACCAAATATACAAGACAATTAAAAGTGGCTGTATTAGCTGATTCAAAGAAAGAAGCAGTTATTAATGCTGATAGAACTTGTAAGAAAGAGGGGGGACATGCCTCTTTTAAGATTACAAAAGAATAGAAAATGGCCAAATACAAAACCATAAACCTGTTTGGTAAAACACTGCTTACGGTGGTGTTTTACCTTTTTTCATTATCATATACTTATGCTCAAAACTCTGAAAATAACGAAGTTACTAGTAGCGACACCACTCAGTTCGAGACTTTTACTGAGATAGAGGAGTTCGCCCCATTAGAGGAGGTTAAAGAGGAGAAAGGGGGATTAGATAAAAGGGAAATAGCATATTTATTAGAGTTAGCAGCCCAGTTTGCACTTCTTATTCTTATCTCACTCTTTATTAAAAATGAGAAGGTTAGAAAGTTGCGTCCTTTCGTCCTTTTAGCATCACTGGCTTATTTGGGGTTTTATAAAGGGGGGTGCCCATGTATGATAATGAGTATGGAGAACTCTATGCTCATTATACTTGGTAAAACTGTAAAATGGACTTCAATAGTATTGTTCGTTTCACTGCTTCCGCTCACCTATTTCTTTGGGAAAATTTGGTGTGGTTGGCTCTGTCCTTTAGGTGCACTCCAAGAGTTTTTATCCGCAAGTTCTAAATTTAAGTTACTCCAGAGCAATAAAGCTCAAAGAAATCTACGCTATTTAAGAGTCTTCTTCTTAATAGCCTTTATCGTGCAAACTGCCATTACACAGACATACTTGTGGGGGAAAATTGACCCATTTAAGGTGGCATTTAACCTGACTGCAAGTAATACTATAGGGGTAGTCTTACTTATATTATTATTTGTAACTTCGATACTGATTTACAGACCTTTTTGTAGAGGGATGTGCCCTGTGGGGCTTGTTTTAGGGTGGGTAACCATGATCCCCGGAGCGAAGAAAATTACTAAGAAAGAGGCTTGTATAGATTGTAGATGCTGTAGTAACGTCTGTAAAACAAAAGCTATTGTAAATGAAAACAATAAGACCATATTAAATGCTCAAGACTGTATTGTATGTGGGGATTGTTTTGGAAGTTGTAAAAAAGATGCATTATGTATAGTAAAAATGAAAGAATAGGACGGTATATAGCAATACTGCTATTCACTATTACGATATCTACCCCTCTGTTTTCACAATGGGAGTGTCGTACACAACTCTCCCCTCACCTTAAACCCCTCTTCAAAAGTGATATTTATTGGGCTTCTGAACTTACATTAGGGGTTGGATACCTTAATAACAATGCTCTATTAAATACAATGGGATTTGTAGGTTTTGATTACTCAAAGAAAAAATCTACAATTTATGCCGAGTTAGGATATAAGTTTTGGGATAGATATGATTTCAATATCGATAAAAACTTCTATAAAGGGCAATTCGGGATAAGAGAACTATTTTATCAGTATAGGGGAGAAAAATGGAGAGTTACAGCAGGGGTCCAAACTGCCTCTTTTGATGATTTCTATCTCCTAAATGAAAGGATGTTAGGGGTTAACTATAAATACAATAACAACGGATGGAGTCTTAATTTCAATGGTGGCTCAGTAATAAAGGGGTTTGCAAGAAATGGAATTTTCTGCTCCGTCGGGTACCTTTATGACATAATTCCCGGAAGAGATCGACGGGGCCGAAAAACTCCCCTATGGGGTAACGGTTCGTCCGGTAAAAACCGGAAGCGGCGTCAAGCATCAGTACTTTTAAGAAAAGTTTGTTTGTCGGCATGAAGAGATCGCTTCGGATGCAGAGGGTTTATGGGATAAAAACCGCTTTTCTTTCGCGATATTATAAGGAATACAATACTCAGGGTCAACGAAAAACTGATCCGTCTAAGGTGCGGAATCGTTTTTTATCTCAGGTTGTTTTGGGCGAGGTATAAATGATCGATGTCACACTGGTTGATCCGCCCGGCAGGGATTGGATCTGGAAATCGTCGGAAAAACGCTTGGCGTTCGGCAATCCCATGCCGGCGCCGAATCCCAGGGAGCGAATCCAGTCGTTCGCGGTGGAAAATCCCTCCCGCATCGCGTCGGCGACGTTTTCAATGCCGGGGCCTTCATCGATGGCCCGGATGGTCAGAATGTCCGGCG
>CAZXOP010000020.1:0-22960 GCA_964642235.1 uncultured Muribaculaceae bacterium | reverse complement strand
CTTTTATGCTGGACAAAATACAAACAAAAAAACCTACAAATCATTGACTTGTAGGTTTTTGTCCGTTTATTGTCTGTTTTTGTTCAGACCTTTCAGCGGAGAGAGAGGGATTCGAACCCCCGGAGGCTCTCACCTCAACGGTTTTCAAGACCGCCGCAATCGACCACTCTGCCATCTCTCCTGAATTATTTGGGCTGCAAAGGTATAAATAATTTCGTTTAGAGCAAATAATTGTTGAGTAAAAATGAGTAAGTCGCTATTCTCCTCGTTTAGGGTTCTCTTTTGGGGTTCTTCGGGAACCACCCTTTCTGAACACGACGCCGCTGTTCAAATAGCTCTTTTATCGACCAAAAGCATGAAAAGGCTACCACTCCGCATATTATGGAGAGTGTATCATTGTTTATAAAGATGGAGGCCAATACCCCTGTTATTCCTGCAATAAGAAAAATCCACCATGAGCGAACACCGAGGTAGTATTCTGCTTTGATAACCAATGGGTGGAAAAGCCCGATTATTAGAAATGTCGCAATGCCTATTATAAGTCCTGTAAAGTTCATAAAGAGCTATTTTTCGACAAAATTAAGAGAAACTACTCTATCTCCAACTCTTTATCCCAAGAATTAGGTATCAACTTTACGAAATATCGCATAAACAAGTGATTGGAGTGGTAACAATAATACCTATTTTTGCACCGCAAAAATATAGCAATAATAGATGAGGTTATCGGAGTTACATAATGGAGAGTCGGGAGTAATCATTAAGGTGTTTGGGCACGGTGGTTTCCGTAAGAGGATAATGGAGATGGGGTTTGTTAGGGGACAAGAGGTGGTTTCTGTGCTTAATTCTCCCCTCAATGACCCTGTGAAATACTCTATTATGGGGTATGAGGTATCGCTCCGAAAGAGTGAAGCTGCTATGATAGAGGTACTTCCAAAGGAGGAGGCAGAGGCTGAGTTAGTGGGAGTTAGGGCAATAAGGTGCTTTGCGGAGAATGATAGTTGTGCCAGTTGTGGAAAGAATTGTTTCCTCAATGAGGAGGCGATGGAATATGAGAGAGGCAGAGGGGAGCACCGAAGGGGTGAGTACCACAGGAAAGCTCACCACGGAGGGTACCAAGGAGGGTATTTTGGTTTAAGCAGTGGAAAAGGGCGAGGAAAAAACAGAAGGGTTTATAAGAAAAACGAGATAAATATTGCACTTGTAGGGAATCCCAATAGTGGTAAGACATCCCTTTTCAATGCCCTCTCCGGTGGAAGTGAGCACGTTGGGAACTATTCAGGGGTAACTGTTGATGCCAAAAAGGGGCATTTCTCCTACAAGGGGTACCAATTCAATGTTACTGACCTCCCGGGGACTTATTCTCTTTCTGCATACTCTCCGGAGGAGATTTATGTCAGAAAGCATCTCTATGAGCAGATGCCTGATGTTATTATCAATGCAGTGGTTGCTTCGAATCTAAAAAGAAACCTCTACCTGACCACAGAACTTATTGACCTTAACCAAAGAACTGTCGTTGCATTAAATATGTACGACGAGTTAATGGATAAGGATTCAAAACTCGATTATGAGCATTTAGGGGCAATGATCGGGATTCCAATGGTTCCTACCGTGGCAAAGACTTGCCAAGGACTCGACAGGCTTTTAGACGAAGTTATTGCATTGTTTGAAGGGAGAAGCAAGGTTGCACGTCATATTCATATAAACTACGGTAGTGTTTTAGAGCCTGAAATTCAGACTATCACCGAAAAGATACATAACTCCGACAATATTCCTCAACAGTTTCCTGCCCGATATTGGGCAATGAAACTTATCGAAAAGGATGCAGAGGTGGAGAGACTCCTCAGCGAAAACACTACGAACATCGATAATCTTAAAAAAGATGCCTCTTCTGCTGCTGCCCGAATAGAGAAGAACCTTAATATCGATTTCGAGACAGCTATAAGTGATGGGAAATATGGCTTTATAGAGGGGGCTCTTCTTGAGACTTTCACAGAAGGGAGCAGAGATATCAATAAAAGTACTAGGAGAATCGATATGCTTGTGGCGAACAGATGGCTTGGCTTCCCGATTTTTCTCCTTTTGATGTGGTTTATGTTTGTTGTGACTTTTAAGGTGGGAGCATACCCTCAAGCATGGCTTGCACAAGCCTTTGACTGGCTCTCTAAGATAACATCAAACGCGCTTCCTGATGGTGCTTTCCAAGATCTGATTGTAAATGGGATTATCATGGGAGTGGGGAGCGTAGCTGCGTATCTGCCTAATATACTGATACTTTACCTCTTCATCTCATTTATGGAGGATTCGGGGTATATGGCACGCGCAGCATTTATAATGGACCGCCTGATGCACAGAATGGGGCTTCATGGGAAATCCTTTATCCCCCTCCTGATGGGTTTTGGGTGCAATGTCCCTGCAATAATGGCTACAAGAACCATTGAGAGTCGCAGTAGCAGACTTATTACAATACTTATCAATCCCTTTATGTCTTGTAGCGCACGTCTGCCGATTTATATTCTGCTTGCAGGAACCTTCTTCCCCAGAAATGCCCCCACAATAATGATAGGGATGTACCTCCTTGGAGGAGTTGTAGCTTTTTTAACAGCTCGTCTGCTCCGCAAAACCAAGTTCAAAAAGGATGAAACCCCCTTCGTAATGGAACTCCCCCCCTACCGCATACCCACCCTTCGTGCTACATTAAAACATATGTGGGAGAAGTGTGTACAATACATCAAGAAGATAGGGAGTGTGGTTCTTATCGCCTCAGTGGTAATTTGGTTCTTGAGCTACTACCCTCGTCAAAAAGAGGAGACAATAGCTCAAGGTCAAACACAATATGAACAGTCGTATATAGGTAAGATTGGAAAATTCATTGAGCCTGTGGTTAAACCTCTCGGACTTGATTGGCGCGCAAGTATAGCATTGGTCTCCGGAGTGGCTGCAAAGGAGATAGTTGTCAGTACTCTTGGAGTACTTTATGGGGAGGAAAATGATGCCTCTTTGTCAGAGGCATTGGTCTCTTCAGGAGCATACAATCAAAATTCAGCTATGTCATTTATGGTCTTTACCCTTCTTTATGTCCCGTGCATAGGGACACTTGCTGCCATCAGGAGTGAGACAGGCAAACGAAAATGGGCACTCTTTTCACTGATTTACAGCATACTGATAGCTTGGGTGTTTGCACTCATAGCCTACTATCTCGTAGCTCTTTTTATTTAGAGAAACAGACTTACCCTCCCCTATCTACTACGCTTTAACTGCTTTACTATACGCTGGATAATACTCTCAATTCCTGATTCCGGCTCAATAACATTATAATCCTTCCAGAAATTGTCGTCACTAAAATCAGCCACCTTATCGAGGGTTACATCCTTCGGACGTACTCTGTTTTCTGTGGGTATTTTAACTACTTTATTACTTCGCTCTGTTACTGCTACCTCCGAAATAACAGTGTGAGTGGTTTTAAAAAGACGCCTACTCCATTTTGAGTCAAATTTTAACTCTGTCCTGGAGTAATCGAAAGTCCATTTACCATCGTACTCTTTATATTGAACCAGATACTTTGCATAAAGGATTTTTACTTTAAGCCCTATTGGTTTTTTTCTGATAAAAATATTTGTAGCATCATCATTCTCCTCAACATTCATATTGAAATCAACCCTTGTAATAGCCAAGGAGGCTAAATCAATATAAATCTTTCCCCTAAACAGAATCCCCGAATTATCCTCTTTCTGTTTAAAATTTACAACATAGTTTACTTTATCATTTAGAACAATCGGAGAATCAAAAGAAAAAAGATATAAATCATCGATTTCATAGGGATCGGCTGTAAGGAAGGGGTATTTCATTACATCAAGCTCCAAAGAGGCATTAATCCCCCCTCTGAACTTAACGAAAATGGTATCAATACGACTTCTGTCCACAGAGCCTCGCCCTTTGAAAATCCCTATCTGATCACTGCTGAAATCATTGGCATAGGGAGATTTTAGAATATCGAGTACAGCCTCAGTAAGAGTAACATAAGTACTCTTTTTCTTAATCATCTCTCTATAGAAAGCAGTCATCTGCATACTACGATTAGGATAGTTGTCTTTAATCTTACTTAAAGACTCCTTAACTAACACATTTGCATCGTACCATTTAACTGTTGCCGCCGGTATTTCAAGCGCAGAAGGGGTTAAGTAAACATAATTGGTCTTTCCATTTTGGATTAGATCACGAGCCAAACATTTGGCAGTTTGGTACCCTAAGAAAGAGATGGAAACGGTGTCCATTAGATAATTGTCGGAGATTTTTAGTAAGAAAACCCCCTCCCCGTTAGAAACATTGCTTATCTCTCCCCCTCTTAGTGAGATAGATGCAAAAAATAAAGGTGCCTTATTCTTAGCGTCAAGCACTTTACCTGATAATACGACTTGGTCACTTTGGCCATCGTTAGTGGTTTTAATGGACAGACTATTTGCAAAAGAGGGGATTGCCCATAAAACAAACAGAATTTGTATTAAAACGACCCGTTTCATTTGATTATATTTTAAACAAATGTAACATTATTTATGAGATAAGGTACTGAAAATAAATAAAAGTGGGGCTTAATAAACAGAAACCTGTAACTCCATTATAGGTAGTCTTTAAGGGAGTACTCTTTTTGCCTTTCCAGAGACTGTATCTATCTCTATTCTTAGTATCTCTGTGCGATTAAATGATGCGTTGGTATATTTAATTCCATTTTCTTTATCATTAGGAGAGTACTTATCTAACAGAAGAAGTAATGCATCCATTTTTTCCTGATTTGTTAATCCACGAACTATTTTACCCCGAATAACCACACTTTCGTAAACTGTTGTAAACTTATGAGAGATTACATTAGTGCGGCCTATAATCGTAAATGAGACATTTGGATTTTTATTAATAGAGTCAAGTTTATGTCCGGAGGGGGCAGAGTGTAGATATATATACACGCCCCCATCCCAAACATAATTTATAGGGATACCATATCCCCCATAGCTCGCCTCACCCAAAACCTCCACCATCGACAACACTCCAAATTCTCCGTTTTTAATAATGTCTGTTGCAGCCTCTGGCTCTATGAGGCGGTCTTGTCTTCTAACACTACTATTATCAAATTTGAATGTTGTCTTATCCATAAATATTATTGCATAAATAGTTTAATATCATCTTCCACTTCGGATATACCACCTATTCCAAAGTTCTCTACCAAAAGGTTCACCACATTAGGAGAGAGGAAGGCAGGAATTGTGGGTCCGAGATGAATATTCTTAACTCCCAGCGAAAGTAGTGCCAAAAGAACAATTACTGCCTTCTGCTCATACCATGCTATATTATAGACAATAGGTAATTTATTTATATCATCTAATCCGAAGACCTCTTTTAGCTTAAGGGCAATTATTGCCAAAGAATAACTATCATTGCACTGACCTGCATCCAAAACTCTTGGAATACCTCCGATATCCCCTAATTGAAGTTTATTATAACGATATTTTGCACAACCTGCCGTAAGAATAACAGTATCTTTTGGTAATTTTTGTGCAAATTCCGTATAATAATTCCTGCTCCTCATTCTACCATCACACCCTGCCATTACCACAAATTTACGTATCGCACCTGATTTTACAGCCTCAATCACCTTGTCTGCTAATGCTAAAACCTGAGCATGTGCAAAACCACCCACAATCTCCCCTGATTCTATCTCAGTAGGTGCAGAACAACGTTTTGCATGTTCAATCACCTTGGAAAAATCTTTCTTCCCACTCTTATCCATTTCAATATGCTTAAATCCTGGGAATCCTGAGGCACCGGTTGTATAAACTCGATCAGAATAGGAAGATGTTGCACGTGGAGGAACAATACAATTAGTAGTAAATAGAATAACTCCATTAAAGAGTTCAAAGTCATCATTCTGACGCCACCAAGCACTTCCATAGTTCCCTACAAAATTAGAGTACTTCTTAAATTCAGGATAATAATGTGCAGGAAGCATTTCGCCGTGAGTATATACATCTACCCCTGTCCCTTTCGTCTGCTCCAAAAGTTCTTTCATATCGTGTAGATCGTGACCTGAAATGAGAATGCCGGGATTTCTACGAACACCTAAATTTACTTTTGTAATCTCCGGATGCCCGTAAGTTTCTGTATTAGCTTTATCAAGAAGTGCCATTGTCCTAACCCCAAACTCACCACACTTTAGTACCAGGGAAACCATATCATCCATTGGTAACTCCTTGGTAGTGGAGACTAAAGCTCGTTGCATAAACTCATATATCTCTTCATCTTCATACCCAAGCTTTGCAGCGTGTTCAGAGTAAGCAGCTATCCCTTTTAACCCATAAACAAGTAGCTCCCTAAGTGAACGGACATCCTCATCTTCTGTCTTAAGAACACCTATTTGAGCAGCTTTTATCTCCATCTCCTGCTCTGTCTCCCCTCTCCAATTCAGGCAATCACAATATGAACTCCCCCCGATATCATAGACTCTCGCAAGCGAATCGCGTATAGAAATCGCCTCATTAATGGCTTTTACAAATCTATCCTTATCAAAGTTAGCATTTGTTATGGTCATAAAGAGAGAATTTGAGATAAACTCATTTACTGATTTTGGTACTTTGACACCTGTTTCACGAAGAATAACAGCATGGTGGGAAATACCTTTAAGAAGAAAAATCAACAAGTCTTGAAGACCTGCCACATCCGCAGTTTTACCGCAGACACCCTTTACAGTACAACCTCTATTTGAGGCTGTTTCCTGACATTGAAAACAAAACATAGACATTATTTTAATTATTTATTGGCAAAATTAAAGAGCCATAAAATTATATCATGTAACATTTGTTACACACGTAAAATATTTATCTATATTTGGGACAAAATTATTATAGATATGATAAATCCCGATTTACTATTTTTCTGCTCAACTTGTAAGGAAAAATCCCCGGAAGAATTGGCTAAAATTAATTGCACTATTGAACACACCGTAAAGCATTATAAAAAGGGGGAATATATTGCATATCAAAATGATAAAATCTCATTCCTCTATATGCTTGTTAAAGGTGGAGTCCAGACAGAAATTGTTTCTAACTCCGGATTTACTCTCCCCATAGAAAAGATTAAAGCTCCCTACCCCTTAGCTGCTGCATTCTTATTTGCGGATAATAATAAGTTCCCTGTAGATGTTATAGCCACAGAGGAGTGTGAGTTAATTCTTATAACTAAAGAATCAGTAGAGAAGCAAATGGCCAAATGTCCCGGCTTTTTGCGCGGATTTATGGCTTTTAATGCTAATCGTATGCAATTTTTATCCGATAGGATGAAAATATTTGCTCACAAAAATATTAAATCCAAGGTGGCTTTTTATATACTCTCTATTGAAAACCAAGGGGAATTTCACTTTGACCGTACTATCACCTCATTGGCAGAATACTTCGGCATAGAACGCCCCTCCCTCTCAAGAGCCATCTCTGAAATGGTAAGTGACGGAATTATTACATATAATTCAGGTAAGGGTAAGATAAATGATATAAGAGCTTTCAGAGAACTATTCTAAAAAAAACGGGATCCCAAATAGGACCCCGTTTTACAGAAAAGGCTACTTACTTCATTTTCTGTTTTTAACATATTTCTCAAGCCATCTATATGTCTCCCAAGCCTGTTGTAAGATAGACTCTCGTGCATAATAGCCATGACTTTCGTATGGCAATAAAACAAGACGCACAATCCCCCCATTCCCCTTTATTGCACTATACATCCTCTCGCTCTGCAGAGTAAATGTTCCGGGGTTATTATCTGCTTGACCGTGTATTAGAAGCAGTGGAGTTTTTAATTTGTCTGCTTTAACAAAAGGAGACATTGTCATATAAACTTCAGGAACTTCCCAGAAGGTACGCGACTCATTTTGGAATCCGAAAGGGGTAAGGGTACGATTATATGCACCACTTCTTGCAATACCTGCAGCAAATAGATCTGAATTTGCCAAGAGGTTTACAGTCATGAAGGCACCATAAGAGTGTCCACTTACAGCTACTTTACGTCTGTCAGTTACCCCCATATCTACAAGTCTGTCTATTGCAGCCTCGGCATTTGCCACAAGTTGCTCCAAATAAGTATCATTAGGCTCAGTTTTCCCCTCTCCGATGATAGGGAAAGAGGCATCATTAAGTACTGCATAACCGACAGCTACCCACAGTATAGGAGAAGTTCTTGTAAACCTTACAAACTGATTAGGGGCATCTGTTCTCTGACCTGCATTATCCATACTCTTATACTCGGTGGGATATGCCCACAATAGAGTAGGAAGAGGAGCATCCCCTTTCTTGTAACCTGCTGGGAGATAAAGGGTGCCATTTAACTTAACCCCGTCTTTTCTTGTATACTCCACAAACTGTTTTGTAACACCCTGCATTGCTTTATAAGGGTTCTCAAAAAATGTAAGCTGCTCTGATTTTTTCTTCTTTACATCGACTAAATAATAGTTTGGCACCATCTCGTTAGCCTCTCTTGAAGTGACAACTTTTCCTTTTACAACATCAACAAATGCAACAGGAGATTCATAGAAAGGATCCACACACTGCCAAACCCTCTTCGCTGTCCCATCTGAAAGGGTACGGCAGTCAATAAACGGATAAGCTCCCTTTGGAGAGAAACCATTTCCGGAGAAATAGACTGTTTTATATTTATCGGAGGTAAAGACACTGTTTCTGCCAAAGCTATTCCTTTCAGTAACAAGTCTCCCCCAGTCTGCATAGCGATCCTCTCTGCTTTGATGGAAAAGCTCTCTGATTACCTTTTTCTCCCTTGGATTAAAATGAATCCCTTTACGCATCCTTGTAGCATCATCATAAGAGAAAGCAAAGGCATTGTCTGAATCTCCCCACATAACCTCAGTAAGCCTGTATTCGCTCTTTAATAACTCTGAGGTCTCTCCTGTCTCCATATTCAAAGCGACTAACTTATCCCTAAGCTCACATACCTTTTTACCATCTCCACCATCCAAAGGCTCAGTCCAATAAACTGTTGCCGCCATATCAGCTCGCCAATTGAAATTTCTCGGAAATTTAGAGGTAGAGTTTTTACCCATAAATTCAAATTCTGTAAGCTCTCTTACATTAAGCGTTTTTTCCACCACACCTGAAAGATTTCTTACCTCGGTGGTCTGAGGGAATAAGTCGCATGGAACCACATAGGAGTAAGGTCTCTTTAAGTATTGAACGAGAAGATGCTTACCATCAGGGGAATAAGTCGCTCCATTATATATTGCAGAGGCTCCGTTCATCTCCAATTTTCCACTCTCTATCGAGACAATACCAAGCTGTGATGTAGCATAGTAGTCAAAAAGATACTCACTATAATTATCAGTGAGGAGGTCTTGATACGTCCTTGCGGGACTACTTTCACCCTCGCTACTCTGAATCACAGGAGCAATATATTTATTGTTATCCGCTACGACTGCTCCTCTCCCCTCAGGGATAAAGGGGACAAGAATACTCTTTCCGTCAGGTGCCCATTCGACCATTGATGTTCCAAAAAACAAGTTCAATCTCCTTTTAGACAATAAGGAGGCAGAGAGCTTGTCAGGATCAATAACCCAAAGGGTAACTCCGTCACTCTCTTCGACTATTGCTGCCAATTTGGAACCGTCAGGTGCCCATCTGAAAGAGAGTACATTAACATCTTCAGGGAATCCTGAAACAACACCTTCTGCTTTTTTAAAACCAGGCATTGATTTGAACTCAAATTGTTTCATTTTCGTTCTCTGCTTGGGTGCATTTGTTGTAGCCATAACCCTAACCCCTGCAAGTTTTATCTCATCTTGCGCTTGCTCCCTAATGGTAGGAATGTCATTAATCTGAATTATAAGATACCTATCTTTCATCGGGCTCAATGAGAACATCGGTGTTGAAGGGGCTAAAATTAGATCCTCAACCACTTTAGGAGGAGATTGATATCCTTCCTGCGCTGATATTCTAACAATGGAGAGAGAAAGGACAATACATGAAAAAAGTATTCTTCTTAACATAATTATATTGTTTTAAAATAGATAATCCGATTCTATACAAAGGTATAAAATAACGATTATAACTTGAAATTCTTATCAACTGAGATTCTGCTTAAAGTAACAAAGAGCAGCTTACCTAAATCCTCCATGATTTCAGGAGTAAAAGTATCTGGCAAATCTTCAGGCACATGATAATAGACCTTACCAACTCTATTTGTAGGACCATAGAAGAATGTAATTACACGACTATTATTAAATATCTCTCCGTCTGTGTACATTTTACCGGAAGCCCATTCGTGAGGGGTTACTTTAATAATCCGCCTTGTATATTGGTCATTTGCCTCTTCGACCACTTTTCTCATATTAGGAAAGCTCTCTAAACAGGCAATCCTTATCTCTGTTCCATTCCCCACCATATCCATATTAAACATACAGAGAGTTTTATCAAGTGGGAATAGAGGGTGTTTCACATAATACTTAGAGCCTAACATTCCATGCTCCTCAGCACCAAATAAAATAAAAACTATCGGTCTTACAGGTTTAATCCCGCTCTCTGCGAAAGCCTTTGCCACCGATAGTAGTATAGCACTTCCGGAGGCATTATCCATTGCTCCGGGCATTATAATGCCTGGGGAACCGAGGTGATCTAAATGCGCTCCAACGACTATTGGCGAGTCCATAAGTTTATTATCACTCCCCGGGATATACCCTATGACATTCTGTGTTAAGCTGTTCTTTACTTGTTGGCTTTCAAAAATCATCTCCACCTTTACCCCCTCTATTAAGAAAGAGGAAGGGGCAACAGCTTTTTTAATACCTTCTCTTAATTTGAAAGCACTCTTATCACTCCCCTGCAACATATCATTGATGACTTTATCTCCTATATGACAATAGATAAGCCCGTCATAAATATGAATACCGGGATGAGAAAATTTCCCTCCGAAAAGCACCCCTGCCACTCCGTGCTTAACAGCATTGTCCATTTTGGCATGAGTCCCTGCATAGAGAGAATCAAATTTATTATAAAGAGGATGATCGTTTGAACAAGGGGTACCAGGCTCTATTATTACGATCTTCCCTTTAACATCTACTCCGGAGTAATCATCATAACCGAGATCAGGAGCTGTAATACCATAACCCACATAGACCACATCCCCCTTTAATGCCCCTCCGGCAGTATGGGTTCCGACATAGTAATCTTTGTGAATTTCATATTTCACATCCATCTCGTCTGAAATTACTCTCAACGTTCCGGCTCCTTTAACATCTGTATAATGAATCGGAAAATTCTGAAAATAAAAACCATTATCACCACCGGGAGTTAGCCCCCAAGTAGCAAATAAATTAGCAGCCCACTGGGCGCATCTTGCATATTCCGGAGAACCTGCAAGACGCCCCTTGTTTTGTGGACTCGCCAACCATTCGACATACGACATCATCTCATTGCTGGAAATACCTTGCAGCGCCTTTTCAAAAGGGGAATACTCTTTTTTGCCTACTTGAGCATAAATTTGGGAGCAAGCGATACACGCTACTGCCAAGAATAAGATAAGTCGTTTCATATAGATAATTTATTAACCTTTAATTTCAAAATTAGTATCCGGGATTCTGCTGAGCTGCTCTATCGGCAACAGGGAGCAAGTCGAGTTCAGTTTCAGGGATAGGGAATATTGCTTGATAGAAATCAAAATTAATAACCCCATCAGTCAGATAGTCATTATGACCTTTCTGCTCCTTCTCTGTCAATGAGGTATATCTTACAACAGATTTCTGGTTCCTCCAGAGGTCCCAAGCACGATTACCTTCACCATAAAGTTCAACAGCTCTTTCATAAAGAACATCATCAATAGTTACCGCTGAATCATATTTACGAGGAGTCGTCGTGGTTCTCTTCTCTCTCAAATCGCTCAAATAACTCCCTGCTTTACCGGTATTACCGGCTTTAAGAGCTGCTTCTGAGGCAATAAGATATACTTCACTAAGTCTCATAACTTTTGGGTTATTGATTTTAATATCACCATCTCTTCCTGGATATTTTCCCGAAATATAGTAACATTTATCCTTAGTAGAGTAAATAAGAAGAGAAAAACGAATATCATTAGGATCGGCTGCAGCCAAATCTAAGAAATCCTTTGTTGGAACAGCTGTCTTATACCCTTTCTCTGAACAGATCCATCCAAGAGAGGTATAACCGCTATTATCAGTCAATGAGGTTGCAAGTTCGAAAACAGACTCTGTCCCAAATTCTTTTCCCCAAGAGGCAACATAATCAGCTCTTTGGTATAATTTAAGACCACTATTCCTTATTACATCCTCGGCAGCATCGAGTGCCTGCTGATTTAAGTTCATATAAAGATAGACCTTTGCCAAAAGGGCTTTACCTCCCCAATAATCCAAATTGCCATTCCTTTTGGCTTTAGGGAGAGAAGGAACTGACTGCTCTAGTTCTGTCTTAATAAAATCATAAACATCAGAGACTTTATTCCTATAGAAAGGGGCTCTCATATCCTTAACAGGCTCTTTTGCTATTCTTATCCCGAGTGCATCTGATTTTATTGTCCCCTTTCCAAGGTTACAATAGAGAGGACCATATAATCTGACAAGGTCAAAGTGAAGTAGTGCCCTTAATGCTCTAAGTTCTGAAACAAGAGCTGTTTTCTGTGGAGAATCAGGTAGTTTGGAAGATTTATCTAAAACCAGGTTTATATCCTGAAGACCTAAATAGGTATTACGGAAGAAAGCGGTTTCACTCCTGACTTTACTAAAACCATAAGCATAGTAAAATTTTAAATGCTGACTACCCCATAAAGGCTCCATAATATAATCACCCATAAGGTCAGACATATAGGTAAACTCACCTTGATAATAAACACTCTTAGTCAGACACTCATAAACTCCGTTTGTGGCTATCTGTAAGTCCTGAACATTGTTTATAAGGTTATCATTTCCTGCCGCTGTAGTAGGAGATACGGTTAGAAAATCATTCCCACAAGAAGAGACAATCAATGCGGCAATTATTATAAAAATATATTTTTTCATATTACTGCAAATTATTAAAATTGAATATTTAATCCTATCCTATAGGACTTCAACGCAGGATAAGTGAGACCTGCATTTGACTGCCCGTGATATGTAACTTCGGGATTGATATAATCATACTTATAGAACGTAAATGGATCGGTTGCGTTCAGATAAACTCTAACATTTGACAGTCCGAGTTTAGAGGTCCAAGCACGTGGAATAGCGTATGACAATGTAATATTTTTAATCCTTACATGGTCAGTAGATATTAAATGACGGCTTGAAATTTCTTGCGGTTGATAAGGGTTATCGAAAATGTTTATAGCATTTTTGGTAACATCTCCCGGAGCTTTCCAAACACTATTTGCTGCCTGTTTGGTAGGGTTGTAAGTTCCAAGATACCTCCCATCAAGACCAAGTCTTTCGAGATAGTGATACATTTTCCCTCCAAGAGTGAAAGTAGCTAAGAAAGAGAGTTCCAATCCCTTATATGAGAATCTGTTTGTTAAACCTCCAAAATAATCGGGATAAGCTTTACCTAAGATTACTCTATTAGCTTCAGAGACATTGGAAGTAGTGCTTCCATCTTTAATAGGGGTCTTACCATCAGCTTCATACACGTTTTTATACCATAATGGTCTTCCTGTTTCCGAATCTACTCCTGCCCACTCTCTTGCATAGAATGAGTAAAGGTGTTCCCCTTGTCTAAAGATTCTCGGGTTTGAAATAACATCATTCTTAAGCTCTTCAACCATAGCTTTCATCCATGAGATATTAAACTCTGTGCTCCACTTAAAATCCTTTCTATCGATATTTCTACTTATTAATGTAAGTTCAGCACCTTGATTCCTTAACTTTCCTTCATTAACAAGAATACTTGCAAAACCTGTATTACCTGAAATGGTAGCATTATTTAATAGATTATCAGTTAGCTTATTGTAGTACTCAATCGTTCCTGAAAGTCTCGAATTAAAGAGAGAGAAATCGATTCCGACATTGGAGGTGTATGAGTGCTCCCATGTTAATAGAGGATTACCGATGCTCTGGATATAGAGAACAGGGGTTCCATTGTAGTTATTTGCTAAAGAGAAGAGAGCCTGAGAATCATAAAACCCATTCGGGAGATTACCTGTGGTACCATAAGAGGCTTTTAATCTTAAATTATCAATCCAGGTTACATCTTTCATAAATGACTCGCGAGAGATATTCCAAGCACCGGAGAAAGAGTAGAAGTTACCCCACCTGGCACCCTGTGCGAGCTTTGAAGAACCGTCTCTTCTTAAACTTGCAGAGAGATAATATTTGCCGGCGTAATTATAATCAGCCTTTCCAAATAACGAAACAAGCCTGTAGTCTGTTACTTTGCCACCTATCTCTCTTGCTTTAGCAGCATTGCTCAAATATAAAAAGCTATCAGAAACGAATCCGACCCCTTCTCCATAAAAATAACGGTTTTGGAATTTTTCAGCTTCATATCCTAACAAAGCGACAACATTATGTTTTGAAGCAAATGTCTTATTAAAATTAAGAGTGTTGGAAGTGGTAAAGTCTATAATCTTAGAGAAAGCTTCCAAAGCCACACCTCTCTCATTTCTACCATCATGACTATCTATCCCTGCAATAGATCTCTCTGTAAGGTTTACAAAGTCAAATCCATTAACAGATCTAAATGTGAGCCAATCTGTGAAGTTAACAGAAATAGAGGCATTGGTTAGACTTCTTAGGTTTGAAGACATATTCACCTGTTCCTTAATGTTTTTTACATAGTTGGCGATTTTGGTAATAAACCCCGGGTATCTAAAATAAGAGCCATCAGCATTATAAACAGGAGCTGTAGGGTTAAGATTTCTTACCCCCCAAATAGGGTTTGAGTAGTATCC
This sequence comes from uncultured Muribaculaceae bacterium, assembly GCA_964642235.1. GTDB lineage: Bacteria > Bacteroidota > Bacteroidia > Bacteroidales > UBA932 > CAYSND01. The sequence continues at coordinate 8,056 of CAZXOP010000020.1, read as the reverse complement.
ACCTGACTCAGTTCCTGACTGATCAGTAACCCCTAAAGTCTCATCTATCTGAAATGTGACATACTTATTAACTTTATTCTCTACATTTAATTTCCCTGTAAAACGGCTAAAATTACTGCTTGGTAATAATCCGACTTGATTAAAATAACTAATAGAGGTGAAATATTTCAGAGTTTCAGTACCACCTCTTGCAGAGATATTCGCTTTATCTTCTTTACCCATTTTGAACAGTGTAGAAGCCCAGTCTGTATTTCTTGCATTGGTTAGATACTTCTCTCTGTCAGCAGTGTTATAATTAAATGTGCCATCCAATGGATCATCAGGGTGAAGAACCTTTGCTCTTTTATTTAAATTCAAATAAGCATAGTTCATGGCAGCATCCTTAACAGCCTGGTCATTAGCATTATAATTTGTCATTCCGGGGAGAGCCTTATTATCATACAAATATCTGTTCTTTAACCCCTCCAAAGCGTACTCTGTATACTCTTTTCCTGACATAAAAAGACCGAAAAGTTCATGAGGCATAACGGTAGTGGTCCACCCTCTCTCATAATCGGCATTAAAAACAGTTTTACCCGACTTCCCTTTTTTGGTATTGATAATAACCACACCATTAGCGGCTCTTGAACCGTAAAGGGACGTAGCAGCGGCATCTTTAAGTACTGTCATAGATTCGATATCGGCAGGGTTAAGTGATGTCATCACACTTGAATACATTATCAATGACTGTCCGGTTGCCACCACAGGCACCCCGTCTATAATATATAAGGGCTGGATATTACCATTTATAGAACCAATACCTCTGATTTGAACAGTTGCATTAGCACCGGGCTGACCATCAGTCTGAGTAACCCTAACCCCGGCAACATAACCTTGAAGTGCTTTTTCAACTGATAGAGGTCCGGTCTCTTTAATAGCCTCCTCCCCTTTTACACTTTGAGCAGAACCGGTAAAAGACTCTTTCTTTACAGTTCCGTAAGCTACCACCATTACCTCTTCAATAGTAGATGCTTCATCTTCCATCTCCACATTCACCTCATCTCTACCTGCAACCTTGACCTCCATTGACTGCATCCCAATAAACGAAAACTGGAGAGTTACATCTGATGCCTTACTATCAACCGAAATCGCATATTTACCATCAGCTTCCGTAGAGGTACCTTTGGTAGTCCCTTTTACAACTACTGAGACACCGGCTAATGGATTCTGTGATTTATCTCTTACAGTACCTTTAACTACTTTCTCCTTTTGTTGTGATTGACCGCCGGAAGATTTCATAACACCCTCGTCTCTCTTATGAATGACGATTACATCATTTGATACTGAATAGCTCAAATTAGTGGTGCTTAAAACATCGTTTAGAACGACATCGAGAGCTTTTCCATTAGCATCAACACTTACCTTTTTAAAAGAGGCAACATCCTGATTGCTATAGACAAATTCAATACCTGTTTTCTCTTTCAAATTCCACAACACCTGTTCCAAAGAGACATTATCTAATTTAAGTGTCACCTTTTGGTTAGATATAATGATAAATGACTGGAAAACAAAGCCCACTGCAACTAACAATAGTAGTTTGCAGAAAATTTTAGTTTTTTCCCTTTTCATATTTTTTTATGGTTAGTAAAAATTTATCATTTTGTTTTACAATAACGACCTTTTCAAGTTTGTTAATCATATCTACCACCTCGTTGCAAGAATTCGGACGTTTAAAATAACCTGAGATCTTTACCTCTTCAGCCTTAGGATCTTCAAAAACGAATGAAGTTCCATACCATATTTCAAACTCTCTCAATACATCTTTAAGAGGAGCATTTCTAAACAAAAACATATTATCTTTCCAGGCTGTAAAAACCCTTGTATCCACCTCATAGACCTCTGCGAAGAGCGTATTGTGATCCAAGGAGTATTGTTGTGAAGGGGTTAAGTTAATAGCATGTGAAGAGGCACCTTGAGGGGAGACCACGACAGAACCTTTGACTAAAGTTGTTAGAAAAACCTCCTCTTTATCATAAGCTCTTACATCAAACTCTGTCCCTAAAACTTTAACATAAGCTTTCTCTGTCTCAACCATAAAGGGGCGATCGGACATTTTGGAAATCTTAAAGTAAGCCTCACCTTTAAGTTTTACCCTCCTATCAATTCCTGAGAAATTATCCGGGAAAGAGAGAGAACTACCGGCACTCAACCAAACTTCAGAGCCATCTCCGAAGATTATTTTATGGCTTTTCCCCACAGGAGTAGTTATCGTATTTAAAGAGTTGTCCACTCCTATATCTGAAGAGTTGGAGGAGAAGTAGAGTGTTCCTGATCTATTATATATAGCAGACGTTTTATAGAGCAACTCCTCATCAGATGATTCTCCAAGGTAATACCCTACTCCATTCGCGAGGGTTAAAACTACTTTGTCTATACTAACAGACTGCTTAACTGCTATAATCGGCTCTTTTTCGTCATTATTTCTCAGAACAACACTCATTAAAGCAATACCGAATAAGAAAACAGCAGCAACAGAAGCCCATTTGCCAATATTGAAATTTCTTCTGTTTTTTTCTGCTTTAATTTTCCGTACTACCTCCTGATATGCTTTATGGATGTTCAAAGTGTTCTCGAAACGAGATCCCTGATAAAATATTTTAAGATCATTATAAGCCCTCCTGTTTTCTGCACTCGCTTTCAACCACTCGTTTAGAATCTCTAAATCTTCTCTTTTAAGAGATTCTCCACTTAAATGTGAAGCCATTATTTCCCATAATCTTTCCGACATATTTTTGCCTTTTTATTAAAAGACACATCAGAAAGAAAAAAGTATTACAGATTTTTAGAGTTTTTTCACTTTTTCGTTAGAAAGTACCTCCTTTAAAAACTTAAAAGACCTCCCCATCTGAGTACGTACGGTATTTACAGAGAGATTTAGTTGTTTGGCAACATCGGCATATTTCATCCCTTCAAAAGAGCATAGAATAAAGATAATCCTCCTCTGTTCAGGCATTTTTCTTACTGCATCACGGAGAAGTTCCCTCTTTATTTCATTAATCTGATAGTCATCAAACTGCTCGAAAGTATCTGTGTCAAGAAGTGAAATTTCTTCACTATTTTCTCTATTCTCCCTTTTAAAATCCTTTTTACGCATCTCATTCAAGCAGGCATTTTTAACTGAAGTATAGAGATAACTTTTAAGTGAGTATTGTATCTCCTTGGCTCCATGTTTAAACCAAAGATTTACAAAGAAATCCTGTACCACATCTTCAGCTAATTGGAGATTGTCGAGGAGCCCAAAAGCATAAAAAACCAGCTCCTTATAAAAAAGATTAAAAAGGAGACGGAATTCCCGTTCATTTCTGAAATCTATTACTTTTAACTCTTTATCCTCTCCCATTCCTGTTTTTTATGTGGCTTAATTTTTAAAAACAAGTCGCAAAAGTAATAAATTCAATTTAGAATGTCGTAAAAATAAAAAAAGGCTGATTTCTCAGCCCCTTTTTATTAACCAAACAAAGTTTGGTGTCTGCCCAAGCAGACCGACACGGGTCGGGTTTGCTTTAGCAAACGGAAAGACAGTAGTGTCGTGCATCCATCCCCCATTGGGGGATTATAGGGGGGTAGAAATCAATCATGATGGTAATTTCTAACATAAAAAGGGGCTGCCGCCCCTTTTTATGTTAGAAATTATCAAACGCAACGTTATCTTCCGGAACACCAAGATTATCAAGCATCTTGACCACTGCAGAAGTCATCAACGGAGGACCACAGAGGTAATACTCTATATCCTCAGGCGTTTCGTGGCTCTTTAGATAATTGTCAAAGAGCACTTGATGGATGAATCCCTTAGCACCCGTCCAGTTATCCTCCGGCTTGGGCTCTGAAAGGGCAATATGGAACTTGAAGTTCGGAAATTCGCGCTCTATTGCTCTAAAGTCCTCTTCGTAGAAGATCTCTCTCAAAGAACGAGCTCCATACCAGAAACTAACTTTCCTATGAGTGGCAAGAGTCCTGAAGAGATGGAAGATATGTGAACGCATTGGAGCCATACCTGCACCACCACCGACAAATACTATCTCATTATCAGTCTCTTTTAAGAAAAATTCCCCGTAAGGACCTGAAATGGTAACCTTGTCACCCGGTTTACGTGAATAGACATAAGAAGAGCAGATACCCGGATTTACGGCCATAAACCCTTTCTTTTCCCTATCCCATGGAGGGGTAGCAATACGAATATTCAACATAATGATATTCCCCTCTGCAGGGTGGTTAGCCATAGAGTAAGCTCTGAAAGAGTGCTCACTGTTTTTCATCTTTAATCCCCAGATATTCATTGCATCCCAATCCCCTCTGAACTCCTCCTCGACATTAATATCTTTACTAAAATCGACCTCACAAGGGGGGATATCTATCTGAATATAACCACCTGATTTGAAATTAAGGTTCTCTCCTTCAGGAAGTTTAACCACAAACTCCTTAATAAAAGTAGCCACATTGCGATTGCTAACCACCTCGCACTCCCATTTCTTAATTCCAAGCACATGCTGAGGAATCAATATCTCCATATCCTCGCGAACCTTAACCTGGCACCCTAACCTCCAATTATTCTGCTGCTGTTTACGGGTGAAGAACCCAACCTCCGTAGGGAGAATTGTACCACCTCCGGTAACCACCTGACATTTACACATACCGCAGGTTCCACCCCCACCGCAAGCAGAAGGGAGGAAAATTTTCTCATTGCTAAGAGTAGATAAAAGAGAGGAACCGGGAGTAACCTCCAGCTCGCGTTCTCCTTTATTGATTGCTATTTTAACCTTCCCTTCAGGGGTAAGTTTTGTTTTAACGAAGAGCAGGAGAAAAACAAGAACAAGCGTAATTATTAAAAAAACTACTGCTCCGAATATAATTGTAATTTGCATACTCTTTCCTCCTATAATTTAATTCCCATAAAACTCATAAATGCTATCCCCATCATACCAGTTATAATAAAGGAGATTCCTAACCCTTTAAGTCCCTTAGGAATATGTGAATAAGCGAGTTTCTCTCTAATTGCCGCAATAGATACTATCGCAAGACACCACCCGATTCCTGAACCGAGGGCAAAGACCGTAGCCTCACCAACATTGGCATAACCACGCTCCTGCATAAAGAGTGAAGCCCCAAGAACAGCACAGTTTACTGCTATTAAAGGGAGAAAAATTCCAAGTGAAGAGTAGAGCGAGGGGGCAAATTTTTCTACCACCATCTCCACTATCTGAACCATAGAGGCAATAACTGCTATAAAAACAATAAAACTCAAGAAACTAAGGTCCAAGTGCGCATACTCCGGATTTAACCATGCAAGAGCACCAGGAGAGAGGACGAATTTATTGAGGAGATAGTTTATAGGGAGGGTTACCACGATTACAAAAATAACCGCAAGCCCCAACCCAGAAGCAGTCTTAACACTTTTTGATACCGCTAAGAATGAACACATCCCTAGGAAGTATGCAAATATCATATTGTCAACGAAAATCGACTTGATAAGTAAATTTAGATATTCCATAATGGTCTGTGTTTTTTATTGTTCACGTAATTCTTTCTGTACACTTCTTTGAATCCATATAATCAGCCCTACTAAAATTAATGCCATAGGAGGGAGGATCATAAGACCGTTGTTTTCATAAAATCCTCCATTCTTAACATACCATTCAAGAGGGATAATTTGAAAACCGAGGATAGTTCCTGAACCAAATAGTTCACGAATAAGACCGAGAGCTATTAGAATCAGTCCATAACCAAAACCGTTAGCAAAGCCGTCAATGAGTGAGGGGATAGGTTTATTACCTAATGCAAAAGCCTCTATTCTCCCCATTATTATACAGTTAGTAATAATTAGCCCTACAAAAACGGAGAGCTGTTTACTAACTTCATAAGCATATGCTTTCAAAATTTCGTCAACCAATATAACGAAAAGAGAGACGATGACTAACTGAACTATAATTCTTATCCGATTAGGAATCGAGTTCCTCATTAAAGACATAATAAAGCTCGAAAACCCTGTAACTATGGTAACAGAGAGAGCCATCACAATAGCTGCTTCAAGCTTAACTGTAACTGCTAATGCTGAACAGATACCGAGTACTAAAACCGTAACGGGATTAGCCTTGAAAATAGGATTTCTATAAATTTCCTTCTTCATCTTTCACCTCCTTTTTAATAAATGGCAAATAATAATTAAACCAGGAAGAGATGGTCTCTTGCAAAGCATTGCTGGTAATGGTACCTCCTGAAATAGCATCCACTTGATGAGAATTTCCCTTTTCAGCACCACCTTTAACTACAGCAATAGAGCAAAAAGCGCCATTGTTAAAAATCTCTTTTCCTAAAAATTGTCCACTAAATTGATCTGTAGCTATCTCGGCACCAAGACCGGGGGTCTCCCCTTTATGACCGAAATTAGCACCGTAAACTGTATTTAGATCACTCTTCAATGAGATATATCCCCAAATAGGTCCCCAAAGTCCTGCTCCATATATTGAAAAAATATAAACCTTTTCACTGCTATTGAGAGTACACTCAAAGACAGGAAGAGTCAGTTTTGTGATATCAGTTTTAGAGAGTCTCATAACATCGAATTGTCCCTTCAAATCTACCTTAAAAGCCTCACCTTCTATCTTCTCACCATCAGCATTCACCAAGTATGAAGCTGTGATATATTTATTATACCTCTCATCAATATATTCAAATCTATTGGGAGCAGTCTCTACATCAGGGGCAAGATTAACAGATTTAAGAATATTAGTCTTAGTCTCCATGTCGATATTTCTCTGCTGCTTATCTTTGAGAGAGAGGGATACAAAAGCGAGAATCGCTGCCACCGCAATAACTAGTACTGTGGAGTAGATAATTGTATATAAATTACTTTCCTTATTCATAATACTCTATTTTACGATTAAAGCTCTCTTCTTTCTTTTGCTGATATTACGTGATACCACCAAGTGGTCGATAAGAGGAGCAAAAGTGTTCATTAAAAGTATTGCCAACATCATCCCTTCGGGGTAACCCGGATTAAAGAGGCGGATAATCATAACCACCATCCCTAAGAATAATCCATATATCCACTTCCCTGCTTCAGTTTGAGCAGAGGTAACAGGGTCAGTCGCCATAAAGACTGCACCGAAAGCAAAACCCCCAAGCAGAAGGTGTTTCCAAGCAGGAAGAGCCAAATATGATGAAGGATCCGGTGCGCAGGCATTTGCAAGGAGTCCCACAGCAAGCGCCCCTACCACAGTGGAAACCATTATTTTCCAACTTGCAACCCCCGTCCAGATAAGAATTATTGCTCCAAGCAAGATTGCTATTATGGAGGTCTCCCCTATTGAACCGGGGATAGTACCAATTATCAAATCAAGAGTTGAGGGGAGCGGATTCCCTGCAGCCGCCTCAGCAAGAGGGGTGGCTCCAGAAAAACCATCAATGATCCCTTCACCCTTAGTAAGTCCAGAGATCCAAACTTTATCCCCTGAAATATGGCTTGGGTAGGCAAAAAAGACAAAAGCCCTCGCCAATAATGCAGGGTTCCAGATATTCATTCCGGTACCTCCAAAGACCTCTTTACCAAGGATAACCGCAAATATAACAGCCAACGTGAGTATCCAAAGAGGAACATCCACAGGCATAATAAGAGGGATGAGCATACCTGTTACCAAGTACCCCTCATTAACTTCATGTCCATTAATTTGAGCAGAGGCAAACTCGATACCCAAACCAACTATATAAGAGACCAAAAGAAGGGGAAGGTAACGGAGAAAACCGTACCAAATCATCCCCCAGAATCCCATATCTCCGCCAATGGCAATATTATGCTGGTACCCAATATTATAGATACCGAAGAGCATTGCCGGAACCAAAGCGATTACCACGACTATCATTGCCCTTTTCAGGTCATTACAGTCTCTGACATGACTCCCTTTAGCGGTAACATTATTCGGAACATATAAGAAAGATTCGAATGCTTCAAAAGTAGAATGCAGGAATCCCAATTTCCCCCCTTTTTGGAAGGTTGGTTTCATATTGTCAACTAATTTTCTTA
>CAZXOP010000019.1:9493-23217 GCA_964642235.1 uncultured Muribaculaceae bacterium | reverse complement strand
TTCCTAAGGGAGTTCTTAAAGGACTCCACCGCCTCTTGATATTTTTTCTGTTTTAACTCATTGCTCCCTTTATTATGGAAAAATTGGGATTGTTTCTCCTTGGGGGCACGGGTGATAGTATCCGCTATTGCCGAATAAGATTTCGAAGCCTCCTCGAAGTTCTCCATTCTAAAGAGGGTGTTCCCCAGATTGTAATTTGCAGCAGTAGAGAGGGAGTCTTTTAAAAGTGCCCTTTTATAATCTATCTCGGAGCGTTGATAATCCCCCTTCTTAAATGCTTTATTCCCTGAGCGGACTGCAGAGCGGTCTGTTTGGGCAAATGCAGAACCACCGGAGATAAAGAGTAAAAGAAGGATGGTCATAACTTTATTGGTAGAGAAGAGCTTACGTCTGTTTCTTCTCTCCCCCACGAAAAATTCCAAAATAAGGAAGAAGAGTGCTAAACCGAAAAAGTACATATATTGTTCATCATACTCCTCAAAGACCACTGACTGGTATTTCTGTGCATCCATATCTTTGATATTATCGATAATGGGGTTAAGCCCAAATTCACTGTTACCTGCCCTAACATAGAGCCCTTTACCTGCATCTGCGACCTCTTGCAGCGTCTTTTCGTCCAGGCGGGTAACCACGATTTCCCCATTTTTATCTTTTAATAACTCCCCATTCATAGGTATCGGTTTCCCCTCTGTAGAGCCTACTCCGACACAAAAGACCCTGACACCCATATCGACAGCATTTTTGGCAGCCTGAACAGCATCATCTTCATGGTTCTCTCCATCGGTAATAAGAATTATAGCACGGCTATTTTGGGTCTGTGCCGTAAAACTCTTAATGGATGTCGTAATAGCATCACCCAAAGCAGTCCCTTGAACAGGGACAGACTCTGTGGTTATGGTGTTAAGGAATATCTTGGCTGAAATATAATCTGAAGTGATCGGGAGCTGGACAAAGGATTGTCCGGCAAAAACCACCAGCCCTATCCTATCATCTTTAAGACGATCCACTAATTTAGAGATAGCAAGTTTTGCCCTCTCAAGCCTGTTAGGGTAGTAATCCTCTGCCAACATAGAGTTGGAGACATCCAATGCAATCATTATTTCCACCCCCTTTGCCTCAAAGTTTTTCAATTTTGCCCCTATTTGAGGACGAGCAATCCCTATTATAAAGAATAGAAATGCTATTGAAAAGAGAGTAAGTTTAACCCACCCTTTCTTTTTGGAAGAGACGGGGAGAAGTTTCTCCATAAGTTCAGGCTCTCCGAACTTAGCCACCCTTTTCTTTCTCATCGACCTCATTACTCCATATAAGATAAAGAAAAAGGGTATAAGCAGGAGTAATAAAAGATATTGTGCTTGTGCAAAATGTATCATACTATCCTCCTCGAATTTAATAATCTAAATACCAACTCCAATAGTAGCGCAGCCAGTGCTATAAGCGCATACTTTGAAAAAAGTTCCTGATAAATAGGGAAAGAATCTACTGTGGTACGACTCTTCTCCATCTTATTGATTTCACTATAAATCTCTAAAAGTTTGGTGTTATCAGTGGCACGGAAATATGCCCCTGAGGTCTCTGAAGCGATATTTTTTAGTAGCTCCTCATCTATCTCGACAGGTACATTTACCATCTGAACACCATAAGGGGTCATCATCGGATATGGGGCATTCCCCATCGCTCCGACCCCAATGGTATAAACCCTTATACCGTAAGTCTTTGCTATCTCTATTGCCATCTGTGGCGAAATCTCTCCCCTATTGTTTACTCCATCGGTCAAAAGGATTATTACCCTACTTTTGGCAGGGGAATCTTTAAGTCTTGCAACTGCATTTGCAAGTCCGTTCCCGATGGCAGTTCCATCCTCGATAAGTCCGCACTCTATCTCCTTCATTAGATTTATAAGAGTAGCTCTATCTGTGGTCAGAGGGGACTGCGTAAAACTCTCCCCTGCAAAGACCACAATCCCTATCCTATCAGAGGGACGCTCTGCAATAAATTGAATGGCAATATCTTTGGCAGCTCCTACCCTATCGGGAGTGAAGTCTTGTGCAAGCATACTGGTCGAAATATCCATTGCAAGAACAATATCAATCCCCTCCGTATCCACCTTCTCAAAATTAGAAGAGGAGCGGGGACGTGCTATCGCAATAATAATCGCTGCTAAAGCAATTACCCTCAGCACAAAAGGGAGATGACGGAGGGCTCTCTTGAACCTCCCCCCCTGCTGCTTAAAGGGAGAAATCGTGGAGACAGAGAGATACGAACTCCTCCCCTTTAATTCCCTAAATAGATAAAAGGCAATTAGCGGAATCAATATAAACTCTAAATAGAGCAGATTCGGGTATTCAAAAAAGATATTATCCATGCTTCTCCTCCTCCATCTCTTGTAAGAATGTAGAGTTTACAAATCTTACTGCCGTAAGAATAGCCTCCTCATTCTCCTGTTGTGCGGGACGATATTTTGCAAATTTCACCAAATCCGAAAGTGAAAAGAGTCCCTTTAACTCCTCGAAATCCCTCTTTTCCACCCTCTCCTTTTGAAGCACCTCAAGTATTTCATTGGAAGTTTTCTCCATTGCCTGGATAGAAAATCTCCCCTCAAGGTACCTTCGGAGGGTGTCGGAGATCTCTGTGTAGTATTGTTTTTCTTTATTGTTCTGCCAAAGCTTCTCACCACGAATCTTCTCTAACTCCCTGAGTGCCACAATATGCGGAGGGTCAATAATCTTGGGCCTCCCGAGAAGAGTCTTGTTCTCCCTATGGTTTTTAACCATTTTATAGATTAAAAAGGCTAAAACAAGTAGCAGTAATAATCCGAGTCCCCAAGGGATTATTTCGCGGAAAGTTACCGGATACTTAAACTGAGGTTTTATGTCATAAGGGACAAATGTTGTGGTATCTATCGGAACAGTTGTCACTTCGAGGAACCTTGAAGGGATATTCAGAGTATCCACCACCTCTCCGTTTTTAAGTATATTTATGACTTGCGAAGGGAGAAAATAAGTACCACTATCAAAAGAGGTTAAAATCGCCCTTGTCTCTATCTCTGCAAACTTCTTGGTTAGTTTGACAGTATCTATCATAAACTCCCCTATCACCTCCACCCCGGGAGTTATAGGGTTCTTAATCGAATCTATATCGACACTATACTCACGCGGAACTGTTATTTTACTCTTCCACTCTACCTGCTTCCCTATTAAAATAGTATCTTTTGAGAGTTTAGAAGAGAGTACCTGCTGTGCACTCAAATTTCCACTTGCACAGATTAAAAACAATAGTATTATTCTCCTTATCTGTTTCATCTATCCTCTACTTTGAAATAATGTTACCAATCCTTTAACATAATCTTGGTCGGTAGCTATATTTACGCTATCAACTTTATACCTTTTTAACACCGTGGAGGTCTGCTCGAAAGCCTTTTTACTCCAAGAGTTATAACTATTTCTGACTGCTGCACTCGAAGTATCTGCCCATACCTCACGACCTGACTCACTATCTCTTACCTTTATTAACCCCACATTGGGAAGTTCCCTCTCTCTTCTGTCGTAAATATTTATTGCAGCGATTTCATGTCTGTTAACCGCCACTTTAAGTGCATCTTCATACCGTGGGTTAAGATTTTCATCCACATCGAGCATATCTGAGAGGATGAAAGCGGTACTTCTTTTCTTTATTGCATTGGTCAAAAACCTCAACGCTTCACTAATATCAGTTCCACTCTCTTGAGGTTCAAACTCCAGCAGCTCCCTTAAAATATGGAGCAGATGACTCCTCCCCTTTTTGGGAGGGATAAACTTCTCCACCTTGGAGCTAAAAAAGAGTGCCCCGACTTTATCATTGTTAATAGAGGCAGAGAATGAGAGAACAGCCCCCACCTCAGCCATAAGATCCCTTTTACTCTTAGAGACGGTACCGAAAAGTCGAGAACCGCTGACATCCACCAGAAGGATTACTGTCAGCTCCCTCTCTTCTTCAAAAACCTTGATATAAGGGGTATTCATTCGCGCAGTTACATTCCAGTCCATACTCTTGACATCGTCCCCAAACTGATACTCACGAACCTCGCTAAAAGCCATACCACGCCCTTTAAATGCAGAGTGATACTCCCCTGCAAAAATCTGATGGGATAGCCCGCGAGTCTTTATCTCGATTTTCCTAACTTTCTTCAGTAAGTCGCTTTCCATATACTAAGGAACTTCTACAACATTCATTATCTGTTCTATAATATCTTCGCTCTTTATATTTTCGGCCTCTGCTTCATAAGTGAGCCCGATACGGTGTCTTAAGACTTCGTAGCAGACAGCACGGACATCCTCAGGGATAACATACCCTCTGCGGCGGATAAAAGCATAAGCCTTAGATGCCATTGCAAGCGAGATAGAGGCACGTGGGGAGGCTCCGTAAGAGATAAGCTCTTTCAGTTTCCCTAAATTATACTCCTCAGGGGTACGGGTAGCATAGACAATATCTACTATATATCTCTCTATCTTTTCATCCATATAGACATCTCTCACCACCTCTCTTGCCTTAATAATATCTTCCGGTTTTAATACCGGAGAGGCTTTAGGGAAAACTCCCGAATTATTCATTCTGATGATAAGTTTCTCCTCCTCTTTTTTAGGGTAGGTCACGACCACTTTAAGCATAAAACGGTCAACCTGTGCCTCAGGAAGTGGATAGGTCCCCTCCTGCTCTATTGGGTTTTGGGTAGCTAATACCAAGAAGGGTTCCGGAAGATGGAAAGTCTCATCTCCGATAGTAACCTGACGCTCCTGCATTGCCTCGAGGAGTGCTGATTGAACTTTAGCAGGGGAACGGTTAATTTCGTCTGCAAGGACAAAGTTCGCAAAGATGGGACCTTTTCTAATCTGGAACTGCTCCTTTTTCTGACTATAAATCAGCGTTCCAATAACATCCGCAGGGAGAAGGTCGGGGGTAAACTGTATTCTGCTGAACTTAGCATCCACACTCGATGCGAGAGTGTTAATAGCAAGGGTCTTAGCCAAGCCGGGTACCCCTTCTAATAAAATGTGACCGTTAGCGAGTAAACCGATAAGAAGATTCTCTACAAGCTGTTTCTGTCCTACGATTACTTTGTTCATCTCCATAGTAAGAATATCTACAAATGCAGATTCTCGCTGGATTCTTTCATTTAATTCTTTAATATTTACACTGTCCATATCTATTTATTTGTAATTTTGCATTGTTCAAATTTCAAAAATAACTATTTTTATCCAATAATGAGGTACTTTATTGTCATATCATTTCGCGGCACCAATTATAGCGGTTGGCAGATACAAGAGAATGCCAATAGTGTTGAAAGCGAAGTGGAAAAAGCACTCTCCATCCACTTTAAAGAGGCTATCGATGTAGTCGGAGCCGGCAGAACAGATGCCGGAGTCAATGCCATAAATTATATTGCGCATTTCGATTCCGATACAGATGACATTCTAAAAGACCTTCCACGGAAACTTTACAAAATAAATGCCATTCTCCCATCTGACATTGTCATTTCTGACATCTATCAAGTAACGAATGCGGCTCATGCCCGTTTTGACGCCCTTAGCAGAACATATAAATATTTTGTCAATACGGGGAAAGACCCTTTTAGTTTAGATTTCTCATTTTTCAGTAAGCATGATCTTGACATAGAGAGGATGAACCGAGCGGCAGCCCTTCTCATAGGAAAGAGGGATTTTAGTTGTTTCGAAAAAGTTAATGGAGGAAACACTACCTCGATTTGCGAAATTTACCATGCAAGTTGGGAGAGTGTTGCCAAGAGAGAGGTGTTCCCTTTTTACGAATCATCGCATATTGTTTTCACCATCACTGCAAACCGATTTTTAAGAAACATGGTCAGGGCGATAGTTGGCACTCTTATTGAAGTAGGAAGAGGGAAAAAAGAACCGGAATGGATATTGGAACTTATTGAGAGTAAGGATAGATGTGCTGCAGGTCAATCAGTACCGGGGCATGCACTATTTCTTACAGATATTTCATATCCTACGGAGATAATAAAACGATAAAAACTTTTTTACTATCTTCGCACCTTAATTTTATGTCGTACTAAATTATTAATTTATAAATTTTATGTTATTTAATATTCTTCAAACCGGTACCGAGGTCTTGGTACAAGAGCCTGTAGCTCAGGAAAGTTTTACTCTTTTTGAAATGGCTGCTAAAGGGGGATGGCTTATGTTGGTGCTTCTTTTCCTCTCCATCGTAGCTGTTTATATTATGGGAGATAGATGGTGGGCTATTAGAAAAGCCTCTAAAATAGATAATAACTTTATGAATGATATTCGAGACCTTATTCATGAGGGGAAAATTAAACCTGCTATTGCACTCTGTGAAAAACATAACTCCCCTATATCGAGAATGATTCAGAAAGGGATAGAGCGTATCGGAAGACCTTTTACAGATATTCAGGCAGCAGTGGAGAATGTGGGTAACGTCGAGGTTGCAAGACTTGAGAAAGGACTCCCTATGTTAGCTACCATCGCCGGGGGGGCCCCTATGGTGGGGTTCTTGGGGACAGTTTTAGGGATGGTTCAGGCTTTTTTCAATATGTCTAAAGCCGGAAACAATATAGACATCACACTCCTTTCAGGGGGTATTTATACAGCAATGATTACCACTGTCGGAGGTTTAATAGTAGGAATTATCGCCTTCTTCGGATATAACTACCTGACAGGTCGTATTTCAGATTTAGTTTTCAAGATGGAGAGCTCCACCATTGACTTTATGGATCTTCTTCTCGAACCTGCTGATAATAAGAAATAAGAGTTACAGCTATGGCTATTAAACGTAAAACAAAAGCAGAACCCAATTTCTCTATGTCGAGTATGACCGACATAGTCTTTCTGCTTTTGATATTCTTTCTAATCACCTCTACTCTGGTAAACCCGAATGCCTTAAAATTATTGCTTCCAAAGAGCAGTAACCAGATTTCGGCTAAAGCCACAGTCTCTGTCTCCATTAAACACTATCCGGACAACAATACCTTCTCTTATCATATAAACGGAGATAGAAACTCTATCCCTTTTAGTAAAATAGAGGAATCTATACAAGAACTCCTAATGGAGAGCGATGACCCTACTTTCTCTATTTATGCAGATAAAAGTGTCCCTATCGAACAGGTAGTTAACATTATGAATATCGCTAAGCGAAATAAGTATAAGGTAATTTTAGCCACATCACCCGAATAACCCCTCTATAAAATGGGCAGAAACAATGATAAATATGCATCTCCTTTCGACAAGAAATCACGAGTTGTAGGACTTGTGTTAACCTTGGCGTGCCATTTAGGGATAGCACTTATCTGTTTCGTTTCAGCTATGAAGTATGAAGAGCCCCCTATCAGGCAGATGGAAGTACTCATTGATTTCGAACAGGAGATTCAGCCCGTTGAGGAGAAACCGATAGAGGTAAAGAGAGGGGTCGAGCCTCGAGCTAAAAAACCAGACCCCGATAAAGAGATAAGACTTGTTCAGAAGTCTGAGGCTCAAGAGGTAGGGAGCAAAGAGACAAAGGGGAGAGAGACCACCATGGGGGATGAAGGGGATGTCGCTAAACCTGAACCCAAAAGGGCTAAACCTATCGAGCAGAGAGCCCTCTTCAGTTCAGCTCAGAATAAAGACTCCCTTGCAGCACAGACTGCCGAGAAAGTAAGTGATGCCCTTAAAGCAGGGCACCCTGAAGGAAATACAAGGATAGGAAATGTAGAGGGAGCTCCATCTGCCAAACTTGAAGGGAGAACAGTTATGGGGAATCTCCCTATCCCCTCTTATACAGTACAGAATGCAGGTCAAGTGGTAGTAAGAATAATGGTTGACCAATATGGAAAAGTTATTAATGCTATCCCCGGTGCTAAAGGAACCACCGTACAAGACGCCACATTATGGGAAGCTGCCAAGAAAGCAGCCCTTGAAGCCAAATTCAATGTAAGTTCCGCTGCCCCTGCCGTTCAAGAAGGAACCATCACCTATATATTTAAACTGAAATAATACTAGTTATCATTACACCCCCAATACCACTGCCGGACTTATGTTTAACTGTCTGCTTATCTCTCGCCCAATCTTTAGGGTGGGTTCACATTTTCCATTCATATAATCACTTATTCTCGAGGGGCTAACCCCGAGCATCTCTGAAAGATTCTTTTGAGTAAGCTTCATTTCATAAAGGCGTAATTCCATAACCTCAACAAGTGTTGGTTTACCTATTGAATAGTGAATATCAGAATAATCTGCCACTAACTCTGAAAGTAGGGTTAATTCAATGATATTGGGGTCATCCATCGGAGTCTCTTCTTTCACCAATGGTAAAAGTTCTTCAACACGTGCCAATGCCCACTTATATTGTCTCTCATTTTCTATATGTGCCATATTACATTAAATATTTGAAATATCTTTTATTTTACTATATTCAGCATGAGTCCCTATGAAGCGAATATAAATAAATTGGATGGTGAATTTAATAATGACCACTAGCCTGTAATCATTCCCTTTTATATTGAAAACATATCGCTGATTACCCACACTATCCACACTATTAAATGTCGCCTTAATATCTGCAAAGCAGAACCAACTAGACTGTTTTACTATCGACACCCACTCTTGCAAAGCTACCCTGCTCTGAGGATGCTTATCTGCATACTCTTTTAAAGACTGCTCTGTAAATATCCTCATCGAATTCATCTTTTATATTGCGACAAAAATAGATAATTAATTTTGTTTTTCAAAATATAATTCTATTATATAGAAATTATCGATCATGACAATGCAATTATACGGTATCTGCTAACCCCTATTCATAC
Source organism: uncultured Muribaculaceae bacterium (assembly GCA_964642235.1). Lineage (GTDB taxonomy): Bacteria > Bacteroidota > Bacteroidia > Bacteroidales > UBA932 > CAYSND01. The sequence continues at coordinate 14,402 of CAZXOP010000019.1, read as the reverse complement.
CTCAGAGCCTCGATAGGGTCTAAGGCGGCGGCTCTTTTGGCAGGGATATAACCCGAAGCCATACTTACACCGAGACAGACTAATATAGCTACTACCATCCAGAGCCAGGGGATTACAAAAGGGGCTTTCATCAGTAGAGCTGTTATATTACCTATAATAATTCCGAGTGTTATTCCAAAGAGACCTCCAAGCTGTCCCATAACGATAGCCTCCATAAGAAACTGTTGCTTAATGCGTTTAGAGGTGGCACCCATAGCCTTTCTCGTCCCTATTTCTCTCGTACGCTCCTTAACTGAGACTAACATTATATTCATTAACCCCACTGCTGCCCCTAAAAGAGTGATTAGTCCGATTACTGATGCAGCTAAGGTTATTACACCCATAGTCTTGGTAAAATCAGACATCATAGCATCGTTTTTTTCTATCTCAAAATCCGACACATCAAAAGAACTAAGTCTTCTTACTTGACGGAAAACTCTTTCAGCCTCATCATACGCAAACTGGCTTGGGATGTTAGACTCAGGAATAACCCCTATCTTAAAGAAGGAGTTATCATTAATAAATGTCGAGCGGGCTGTAGTAATCGGGATAATTACTGTATTATCGAGACTCCCCCCCATGCTCTGCCCTACTGCAGCTATTACTCCTACCACCTGAAACCTCTCTCCCGAAACAGTAATAACCTCTCCTACTGCACTCTTATTCTTAAATAATAACTTTCTAATATTATCACCTATCAGGCAGACAGATGAAGCAGACTCCATATCCCTCTCATTAAGATTTCTTCCCAAAGAGAGATCCCCTAAATTAAATGGGATATAATAATGATCTGATGCAATGAAAGAGATATTTGGATTAGTTTTTTCAGAGCCATATTTTACCGTAGAAGAGTTATTTATGGCACATGATATACTCTTTATTGAAGGGACATCATAATTTTCAACAAACATTTTTGCCTGCTCGTAAGAGATATTTCTACGGTTCTTTATCCTTTTACGGGTAGCCGAAGCCTGCTCTGAATATTTGGAATTAATATGAAATGAGGTCGTCCCCATCTTTGCAAAATTACTCTCCACTGAGGATTTCAACCCCTCTATTGCGGTCAAAATACCCACAAGACAAGTTATCCCCACAGCGATAATTGCTATCGTTAAGGAGGAGCGGAGTCCGTTAGTTTTTATAGATTTAACTGCCACACTAAGGTTCTCCTTAAAAGCCGGAGAGAGCCTAATCATTCTGAATCTTCCCATGTTTTACTAAATATTTGGTAAAATTAATAATTATCTTGAAATAAAAATTACCTTTGCCGCTGAATTATTAAAAATACAATGAGAGAAAGAATTAAAAGAGGTCCTGTTACTAAAAACACGGCCGAAAAAACAAACGAAGAGTTTTCTAATGAAAACAATGAAAAACTGAGTCAAAACACCGAAAGTACCTTTAGCGATAGACCAAGAAGGGAATACGGAAATCGCACTGAAAGACCATTCAGTGATCGTCCAAGAAGACCATACGGAGAGAGAAGCGGAGATTCATCAGAGAGACCACGCAGGTCTTTCGGAGAAAATTCCGACAGACCACGTAGTGACAGACCTTATGGAGATAAACCACGTGGGGATAGACCTTACAGCGACCGTCCAAGAAGACCTTACGGAGAGAGAAGCGGAGACTCATCAGAGAGACCACGCAGATCTTTTGGAGAAGGCTCCGACAGACCACGCGGTGATAGACCTTTTGGTGATAGACCAAGAGGCGACAGACCTTACGGAGATAAGCCTCGTGGCGATAGACCTTTTAGCGACCGTCCAAGAAGACCTTACGGAGAGAGAAGTGGAGATTCATCAGAGAGACCACGCAGATCTTTTGGAGAAGGGTCCGACAGACCTCGCGGTGACAGACCTTTCAGTGACCGTCCAAGAAGACCATACGGAGAGAGAAGTGGAGACTCATCAGAGAGACCACGCAGATCTTTCGGAGAAAATTCCGACAGACCACGTAGTGACAGACCTTACGGAGATAAACCACGTGGAGATAGGCCTTACAGCGACCGTCCACGCGGTGACAGACCTTTCAGTGACCGTCCAAAAAAAACATTTAGCGACAGACCTGAACGCAGATCTGATTATAGCACAGAAGCACCTGCTCCAAGAGTAAAAGGGGAGAAACCTGTTGCCAAACAGGAGAAGAAAAAGGATCAGATTAGGCTGAATAAATATATTGCTAACTCAGGCATCTGTTCTCGTAGAGAGGCAGATACATTTATTGCAGCAGGGGTAGTTTCAGTTAATGGAGTAGTTATTACTGAACTCGGAACGATTGTAAATCGTAATGACGATATCCGTTTTAACGGAGAGAGACTTAAAGGGGAGAAGAGAGTTTATATCATCATGAATAAACCCAAAAACTTCGTAACCACCACCTCCGACTCAAATGCTGAAAAGACCGTAATGGATCTTATCTCACCCGAACTCTGCCCTGAAAGGGTTTTCCCTGTCGGGAGACTCGATAAAAACACCACAGGAGTTCTTCTATTTACCAATGACGGAGAGCTTGCAGAGCAACTTACCCACCCCTCTTATCAGAGAAAGAAAGTTTATCAGGTATCACTTGATAAAAATCTTACACAGCCTGATATGGTAAAATTTATCACAGGAATAGAACTCGAAGATGGTCTTGCTTCTGCTGATGCAGTTGCTTATGTTGGAGAGAAAAAAGATACAGTAGGAATTGAGATACATTCAGGTAAAAACCGAATTGTAAGAAGGATGTTTGAAGAGCTCGGATATAGGGTTGATAAACTCGATAGAGTCTATTTTGCAGGACTTAGTAAGAAAAATATCCGTCGCGGACAATGGAGGTTCCTCACAGAGGAGGAGGTTTCATTCTTAAAGATGGGTTCTTATGAGTAGTAGTCATATTCATAAAGCTGGCTTTGTGAATATCATTGGCAACCCTAATGTCGGGAAGTCAACTTTAATGAACGCACTCGTAGGGGAGAAAATTTCGATAGTAACCGCCAAATCGCAGACCACGCGCCATAGGATTATGGGGATCGTCAATGGTGACGATTACCAAATAGTCTATTCAGATACTCCGGGCATTTTAAAGCCCTCTTATCGACTTCAGGAGAGTATGATGAATTTCGTCGATACAGCCATCGGCGATGCAGATATAATACTCTATGTCACAGATGTGATAGAAAAAATCGATAAGAATCGAGAGTATATTGAGAGACTTGGTCAGCTCCAATGCCCTATCTTAGTCATTATAAACAAAATAGACTTGTCGTCACAAGAGGAGGTTCTTAAACTTGCTCATAAATGGCAAGAGCTTCTTCCGAAAGCAGAGGTGTTCCTTGCCTCTGCCACAGAGAAGTTCAACCTCACCCCTATCTTCGACAGAATACTCGAATTACTCCCTAAAAACCCTGCCTGGTATGATAAAGATGTTCTTACTGACAGGAATCTAAGATTTTTTGCCTCAGAAATAATTCGCGAAAAGATTCTGACGAATTATTCAAAAGAGATCCCTTACTGCACCGAAGTGATAATCGAAGAGTTTCATGAGTCTGAAGAACAATACCATATCAGATCTGTCATAAATGTAATGCGCGACTCCCAGAAAGGGATACTCATAGGAGCAAAGGGAGCAGCCCTGAAAAAGGTCGGCACACAAGCAAGAATAGAGATGGAAAACTTCTTCGAGAAGAAGGTATTTCTTGAAATGTTCGTCAAGGTAAACCCGAATTGGCGTGAAGACAAAAGAAAATTGAAAGCTTTCGGATACATCGAGTAATCGGGAAAAAATCCTATATTTGCAATTCGGATTTTTACACTATAATTGGAATGAGTACTGAAGAAATGGATTTGGGCGAGGATCTCAGCGAGATGGATAACACCTTTGAAGGGATCGAAGAGGCTCCTATAGAGGATGATAGCTCTGCAATATCGGGAAAATATGAGAAGCTGATATCTGAGGGAAACAAGAAGTACAAACTTACGGGGATGTACAAGGATTGGTTCCTCGATTATGCCTCTTATGTTATACTTGAAAGGGCTGTACCTCATATTTCTGACGGATTAAAACCTGTTCAGAGGCGTATTCTTCATGCTATGAAGACCATAGATGATGGGCGACTTAACAAAGTCTCCACCATAGTCGGTTCCACAATGCCTTTCCACCCTCACGGAGATGCCTCCATTAAAGATGCTCTTGTCCAACTTGGTCAAAAAGAGCTCCTTATCGTATGCCAAGGGAACTGGGGAAATATCCTCACAGGGGACTCGGCAGCAGCAGGGAGGTATATCGAGGCACGACTGAGTGATTTTGCACTTGAGGTGGTATTTAACTCTAAAACCACACAATGGGCCCCCTCCTACGATGGGAGAAACCAGGAACCTATAAACCTTCCGGTAAAATTTCCACTCCTACTTGCTCAAGGCTCCGAAGGGATTGCCGTAGGACTTGCAAGCAAAATTCTTCCCCATAACTTCAATGAGTTAATTGATGCCTCCGTGGCTATTTTAAAAGGGGAAGAGTTTGAAATATTCCCCGATTTCCTTACGGGGGGACTTATTGATGTTTCCAACTATAATCAGGGGGTACGCGGAGGGAGAATCAGAGTTAGAGCCAATATTCAGAAAATCAGCAAGAATACCATTGCCATTACAGAAATTCCTTTTGGCAAGACCACCACTGACCTTATAGACTCTATATTAAGAGCTAATGATCGTGGTAAAATAAAAATAAAGAGAATCGATGACAATACCGCAGAAAACGCTGAAATAGTGATACTTCTGCATAATGACATCTCTCCTGACAAGACCATCGATGCCCTCTATGCCTGTACAGACTGTGAGGTCTCCATCTCCCCCAACTCCTGTGTTATCATGGATAACAAACCCCATTT
>CAZXOP010000019.1:0-9393 GCA_964642235.1 uncultured Muribaculaceae bacterium | reverse complement strand
GCTATCGACTATTTCTTAGGACTTAAGAAGAAATATGGGGCTAAGTTCCCACGTAAAACAGAAATCACCTCTTTTGAGACCATTCAGGTAAGCAAAGTAGTGGCAAATAATGCCAAACTCTATGTAAATCGTGAAGAGGGCTTTATCGGGACAGCACAGAAGAAGATAGAGAATGCCGAATATGTAAGTGATTGTTCCGATATAGACGAGGCTATAGTTTTCTTAAAGGATGGGCGTTATATAGTTAGTAAAGTGGATGATAAAATCTTCATCGATAAGAATATTATCCATGTGGCTATCTTCAAACGTTCAGACGAAAGGACCATCTATAACGCGGTTTATCGCGATGGAAGAGGGGGAACTGCTTATGCTAAAAGATTCTTCGTTACCGGAACAGCACGAGATAAATGGTATAATATTACAAAGGGGAAAGATGGCTCCTCCATACTTTGGTTGAGCGTTAACCCTAACGGAGAGGCTGAATCCCTTAAAATATTCCTCAGACCCCGCCCAAAATTAAAAAAACTGATTTTCGAATTTGATTTTGCCTCCCTTGCGATAAAGAATAGGGGTTCAATGGGAAATATTGTTACCAAAAACCCGATACAGAGGATAATGCTGAAATCAGCAGGTGTCTCCACCATCGGGGGGAAAGAGATGTGGTTTGATTGGGATGTCAATAGGCTAAATGAAGATGGTCGTGGTGAGCTTTTAGGTGAGTTTACAGGTAATGAAAATATACTTGCCATCTTTAAAAACGGCACATACTTTACCACTAACCTCGATTTAAGTAACAGGTACCAAGGAGATCTGCTAAAGATAGAGAAGTTCGATCCGGAGAAAACATATACCGCCATCTATTGGGACGGTGCTCTTAACTTCTTCTATATTAAACGATTCTCATTCGATTTAAGTGATAATACTCCTCTCTCTTTTATCTCAGAGGAGAAAGATTCCTACCTAAAAGAGCTCTCTTCTGATGAACTCCCTCAGATTAAAATAGATTTTGTTCAGAATGCTAAGAAACCGAGAGAGCCGGAGATTATCTCTGCGGAAGAGTTTATCTCTGTTAAAGGGTTAAAAGCCAAAGGTAAACGTGCCTCTTCTTTCGATATTGAATCTATAGAGTTTATCGAGCCAATAAAAAAAGAGGAGCCAATCAGTGGAATAGCCACTATCTCTATCTCTTTAGATGATGATTTTGACATCCCTGAAGAGTATGATTTGGACGAGGAGGAGAGCAATGACAAAAAAGATGATAAAGATTTCCCTCCCGGATCAGTTATAGAATTTGGTGATTTAACTCTCTTTTAGAATATGATTATCTCTTTAATCGGCTTCATGGCAGCAGGAAAGACGACATTGGGGAGAGAACTAGCCTCTTCTCTAAAGGCTCCCTTTATAGATATGGATGCATATATAGAGGAGAAGGAGGGGAAAACTATCCCTGAGATTTTTGAAGCCTCCGGAGAGTCCCATTTCCGCACCATCGAACTAAACTATCTCGAAGAGATACTTGAAGAGCATATCTCTGAAAAACCTGAGACCTTAGAGGAGGAGTATAAAAAGTGTACCCTTGTTATCTCCACAGGAGGGGGAATTGTTACCACTAAGGAGTGTCGAGATCTACTCACTCGTTTTACTTATTGTGTCTATCTGAAAGTAGATATGGAGACACTCTTTGAGCGTTTAGAAAAAGAGTCTGAAAATCGTCCAATGCTAAAAACAGAATCTGCTGACGAGAAAACAGCTTTAAGGGGTACCATAGAGAGATTATATCACGAGCGCGCCCCTCTCTACGAAGAGATAGCACAGAAAATAATCTAAAAAATAAGGGTTAAAAAAGTTCCTCACGCTTTCTGATATCCTTTACACGAAGTTGGATATTGGCAAGTCCACGGTAATAATTCTCCGCAATAGAGTAACAGACATCGACCGGATTCCCTGCTTTCAAATGATCAAAATGCTCAGAGCGATTAAAAGCAATAGCTGAAATATAGCGATAAGGCTCATCTTCCTGAATAAGTTCGAGTTTAAGATGCCCATCCTTCTCCCCTACTCTTCTACCGTTCCCATTGTCATATACATTTTCAGTTATAAAAACCGGAGAGAGATTGCCCGGTCCAAAAGGCTGAAACTGTTTAAGGATCCTAAAAAATTTAGGAGTTATCTGCTTAAAATCGAGATAAGTATCTATATTAACAATTGGCGTTAGAGTCTCATCAGAGATTTTATTGTTTACAAAGTCTTCAAACTTTTTACAGAAAGGCTCCAGATTCTCTGCTTTAAGAGTCAGCCCTGCTGCGTAGGTATGTCCTCCGAAATTCTCCAAATATTCAGAACAATACTCAATGGCTTCATAGAGATCAAAACCTGCAATAGATCTTGCAGAACCTGTAATATACCCATTGGACTGCGTAAGAACAATAGTAGGACGATAAAAAGACTCCACAAGTCTTGAAGCAACTATCCCTACCACCCCTTTATGCCATGAAGGATTGAAAACTATTGTTGATTTTTTATCCACAAACCCCTCGGCATTACGAACCATATCTCTCGCTTCTATAGTAATTTCACGATCTACATTTTTACGGTCATTGTTATGGATATTAATGGTCGCACCTATACTCTTAGCCTCCTCATCTGTACGCGAAATCAACAAATCCACCGCAGTTCTTCCCGACTCCATCCTTCCTGCTGCATTAATTCGGGGACCTATTTTGAATACAATGTCATCTATCGTAATCTTATGATTTTCAAGTCCTGAAAGCTTTATAATGGAGTGAAGCCCTCTTCGGGGAGAGTCGTTCAACCTCTGAAGTCCATAATAAGCGAGAATCCTATTTTCACCTGTTATGGAGACAAGATCTGAAGAGATACTCACCACCACCAAATCGAGCAGAGTGGCAATCCACTCAAAAGGCAATGTCTTTTTTATCCCGTAAGCTTGTACCAATTTAAAACCAACTCCACACCCTGAAAGGTCATCGAAAGGGTAATTACAATCGCTCCGCTTAGGGTCAAGTACTGCCACTGCAGGGGGCAAAGTATCGTCCGGAAGATGGTGGTCACATATAATGAAATCTACTCCATTCTCCTTCGCATATTTAACCTTCTCTACTGCTTTAATTCCACAGTCGAGAGCAATAATCAGAGTATATCCGTTTTCTATCGCCCAGTCAATTCCTTTATAAGAAATCCCGTAACCTTCATCATATCGGTCCGGGATGTAATACTCTGTATTAGGGTTAAAGTTCTTAATAAACGAATAAACTAGGGCTACTGCTGTGGTTCCATCTACGTCATAATCACCATATACAAGCGTCTTCTCCTCAGAAGAGATGGCCTGTTCAAGTCTTACGACAGCTTTATCCATATCTTTCATAAGAAATGGATCGTGCAGATTTGCGAGATCGGGGCGAAAGAAATCATGCGCCTCCTGATAACTCTTAATATTTCTTTGAACCAAGAGGTTTGCCAATACCTGATCGATTCCAAGCTCTGCCGAGAGCTGGCGCACAAGTGCGGGATTGCCCGGTTCCTTAACTATCCATTTTTTATCTAATGACATATCCTGCAAAATTAAAACTTTTATTCATATTTGAGTAAAAAATCTCACTTTTCGCATGAGTTACTAATATAGGAACATTTGACTTCTCGAGATGTTATAATATTCACCATTTCTCTGACAGGTATTAAAGTGTATATTCTGTAAAAGAAAGTGAAAAGTAGTTGATACTGATAATTTAAATTCTTAAATTTGCAGAAACAGGATGGCACAGTCGAACAGATAAATCACTACTACCCATTCGGCGAACTCTTCACTGACAACACCTCTTCTGACCTCCAGCCCTACAAATACAGTGGCAAAGAGATAGACCGCCACTACGGACTAAATCTCTATGACTTCTCTGCAAGACATTATGATCTAACCACAGGGAGATGGTGGAATCAAGACCCGATGGGGGAGAAATACTACTCACTCACACCATACACCTATTGCGCAAATAGTCCGATAAATATGATTGACATAGATGGTAGAAGAGTAATTGCTGTTTCGAATGAAGCTCAACGGATGATTTTAAATACATTACCTTTAGAATATAGACAGTATATTTCGTTCAACAAAGATGGACTAATTAAAGCCAATGGTCTTGTCAATATTGAAAGTAATAGTAACAATTTTAATTCCCTCAGAACAATGGTCCTTTCTGAGATGACTGTAAATGTGGTGCTAAATGACAGATATGAATATGTTGATCAGAACGGGAACAAGAAGAGCCATTATATGAATTATTTGGGGGTAGATCAATATTTTATAGGAAATGATAATGGTCGAGGTATTGCACCTTCTACTGGGGAAACGGGATTATTAGGTAAAACTTTATTCCCTGATAAAAATGGATTACAGAACTCACTCAATAATAGCCTCTCACGATTATAAGGAGGGTCAATTAGATTTTAATAGAGACCTATTCAATTTAATAAATCAGTCAATGAATGAAACTTTTAGAATAATGTTAAATGATGAAAAAGATAATATTGATAAATAGTATAATTGCTTCTACCTTGTTTTTCCTGACTTCGTCAATGCGTACGAGAATGTAACCTAAACTGTGTCAAATAAAATTATTAATTAATTTTACAACACAATTTAGAATTATGAGCGATTCATTTGATTACGAAAAATTCAAAGCTTCGGCGATTGAGCAATTAAAGTCCGGAGCAAATGGACCCAGCCGGTACATAACTGGGGACAGACAGCCCAACAGCTCGCTTTTTTATTCCCGGATAGGTTTAAAATATTACATTAAATATTAGTTCTCATAATTTATTTATAACTTAGCGGAGAAAATTTAAGATTTTAAAGATCTTAAAATTACTTGACACAGTTTAATTTACACTACAATAACTTATAAACGCATGAAAAATTTACTCATATTTCTATAATTCCTTTCTACTGTTTCATTATTTGGTCAGCGAGTTACTTCTTCTTTTCCTCGTGTTCCTTTGGTTGGTTATGAGCCTACCCCTCAGACATGGAGTTTTATTAAGTATGGTGGTTACTCTCCCAACCTTTACAATGGTTCTATGCAGTTAGAAGTTCCTTTTTATACTTATAGGGATTCCGATTTTGAATTTAGTCTTTCAATGGGTTACAGCACTAATGGTTTTTATCCCCTTCGTCAAACGGGTATTCTTGGTTTAGGTTGGTACTTAAATGCCGGAGGAAGTATTACCCGTGAGATAAGGGGAGTTCCTGATGAGCGTAATTTTCAGAACGGCTTCTCCGGTTTTAGATATTATGACAATGTAACTTATTCTGATAGTTTGCTTTTAGGATTTGGTATAGGCGATGGTTCTACAGATAGTTATTCTGTTGGTGGGAGCGAAACGGAATCTGATATTTTCCATTTCTCCTTTCCCGGTCATAGTGGCTCTTTTCATTTTAATGGTTCTCGTGAGGCTGTTGTTTATGGTACATCCGGTAGTCATGGTACATATAAGATCTCCTGGGACAGTTCTGTCAATACTATTACCATTACTACCGGGGATGGTTATATTTGGCTTTTTGGAGGAGCGGAGCGTTTTTTAGAGCGCAATCTTGCCGGTCTTCATGATTTTTTAACAGAGATGAGTTATAGTGATGAAATAGTATATGAAAGCTCAACTATAGTAACATGGCAGTTACATAGTGTTACTGCTCCTAATGGGAGACAAGTAATTTATGAGTATAATAATGGGGAACTTTACTGTGGTTCGCTAAAGAGAGGAGCTAATCGTAATAACTATGTTGTAACATTTTCTCAAGGACTTAATCTTGTTGACAACGGTGGTTTTATTCCTACTACCATGTATAAGCGTGTAAATGCCACTAAGACTACATATCTCTCCGGTATAACTGTTGGTAACACCTCCTTTGTTTTTAATTATTCTGAAAAGGCATCACCTGAGATATCAAACAGCAATATTGGGAATAATGGATTATATCGTAGTTTAGTTCACACACTTCTAAAGTTGGATAACATTAGGGTTATGTATAATTCTGATACTATTAAAAACTGTAACATGTATTATCGCACAAAGGATTATCGCCTTATATTAGATAGTCTTTATATCCCCGGAGAGGGAAGGTATTCTATGTTTTATAATGATTCGGGGACTCTTCCCGATATAGTATCTAATGCGACAGATTTTTGGGGCTACTATAATGGTCGGAATGATAATAGTGATGATTTCATTGCAGCTACCGGAGCCACCTCTACCGGAGAGGAGTTTATTTCTTCTAATATAAAAATGCCAAACGGTAATTATAGTGTTTTTGGTACTCTCAGGCTTTTGATATACCCCACGGGAGGATATACTGAAATAGATTATGAACCAAATCGCGCTCGATATGGCGTTTTCAGGAGAGTTAGCGGCGGAGGTGCTGTTCAGCCCATAGATCCTGACGGTCAGGGCGGTACAGGGGATCCGTCATCTGCTTTTTTTGCAGGGTTATATTTCTATTCTACTTTATTTAATAATGTAACAGAATGTGGAGGTGTGAGGGTTAGTAGAATTATTGACCATGATGCTTTACACTCTACATTGATACGTAGATATGACTATACTTCAGAAGATGGTGCCTCCTCCGGTATCATGTTATCCTTTCCCCGCCATTATGCTATTAATAACATTTTAGTTCCATTTGTACAGCTCCCCGCAAATACTTTTGACAGAGGTCATATCGAATATTCACAAGTTAAAGAGCGACTATCAGACGGCTCTTGTACGGAATATTTTTACAATAGTTATCTAAACTGTCCCGATAATTATAGCGGTCAGAAGAAGAAAAAGAAGACCTTTTCACCATTTATACAGGGAGCGGATTCTCTATTGATTAATAATCTTCTTCGCTTGCCAAACTCTAATCATCTTCTTCGTGGCAGACCCTACATAGTTCGCTCTTATCGCAATGATGGCACTCTTGTGCAAGAAGAGCATATTATGTATGCTCGAGATAATATCGGGTCAAGTGTAGATTATAGTACATTTATTTTAGGGAGCGGAAAGTATTGGTGGAGCGGTAAGTTATATACCGGTGATTATCGTTTATTAAAACGTGAGATTATAAACTATTATGACAATAGTACTTCTTCGCGTTCTATCGAACGCTATTATTACAATGAAAAAGGTCAATATAGGCGTATAGTTCTTACAGATACTACCGGTACGAGTCGGTGCAAATGGTTTAAATATCTTTATGAAGTTCCATCTGCTCCTCAATTGGTTTTGACAAAGCATCTTTTATACTATCCTTATAGTTCTGTAAATACAATAGTTAAGGATGACACGGAGTATATAACTTCTTCCAATAAATACGAATATCAAGCAGTCTCAGGGATGATAAAGCCCCTTTCCATAGATGTTGCTCTTATTACTACCCCCATACTCTCTACCAACCCACTATCAGCTCCATTATCATATATAACAGAAGCACTCTTTAATTCTTTTGACTCTCAGGGTAATATTACCCAAACAACAGATGTAAACGGTCTTATTACAACATATCTTTGGGGATATAATGGATTATATCCTTTGGCTATTATACAAAATGTGTTATATAGCTCGGTGCTATCTAAACTCTCTCTCCCCCCATCTGCACTCCCTTTTGAATATGGGCTGTCAAAGGCACAGATAAACTCCCTACGAGAAATTTCAGGTAGCTCGTTGCGTTTATTTGACTACACTCCTCTTGTCGGAACAAACACGATAATAACTCCTTCAGGGAGGGTCAATAACTACTTTTATGACTCTTTTGGGCGTCTGATTCGTATTAAAAAAGAGAATCATATCACTAACACCATGATATATAAATTTTAAGGAGTATAATATGAAACGAACGGTAATAATATTGTTTTTGTGTTTTTTCTCTTCTGTTACAGTTAGTGGGCAGTTTACATATAGCACTAATCCTACACAATCTACGATTGTTAATACAGGAGAAGATGTCACCTTAATACTCACCGCCACACCTGCTGTTAGCGGAGATTTAGCCTATCTGTTTCATGATGGCACTTACAATGATTCAGGCAATAGTGTTGATTCTGTAGAGGTGGTAGAGATAGAGACTAATAAGCTGACTTTTAAAATTTCATTTGGAGGGAATTACTCTGTTAATAGTCGCAGCGGGATACTGTCTGTCTCTTATTATGGAGAAGGAGTGTTGCGCTCATTCACTCTTGTATATACACAGGATGGGTTTGGTACAGCACTGTGTGGTGGTCAGATAGTCTCTTCGGAGGAAATGGTATATCCGGGTGTTACTCCTCCTCCTATAACCTCTAAGATGTCTGCCTTTGGAGGGGGAGGAGGTCCATACACTTATAGCTGGTATATTTCTAATAGTGGCGAGCCTCGTACTTGGAGACTTATTTCCGGGGCTACTTCTGAAAGCTACTCTCCCCCCATTTCCACCACTAATAAATACTACCGCAGGCATGCGAGCAATGCTAATGGTTCAGCATACTCTAACACCGTAATCATAAAGGTAAGACTTGAACCTTTTGCCAAATTAACTTATGAGAACAATTCATACCTAACATTATCTTTAAAGAGTGAGAATATCGGAGGGAAGTCTCCTTATCTCTATCAGTGGCAGGTCTCTGATGATAGCAACAGTTGGGTTAATATTCAAGGTTCCACCGCTTCTGATGATACTCTTGTAGAGCCCTCTTCCAATAAATATTATCGACTTTATGTAGCCTCGTCTGATGGGCAGAGTGCATATACCCCTTCTGTTACGACTTTCTTGTCTAAAGATGGGGGATATATTAAAAACTCCATTTCTATTAGAACATTTATAGATACTTCTTATCTGTATAAGTCAGAAGAACACTTATTTGATGGTCTTGGGAGGCTGTATGTTTCTTATTTACACTATTTAGCCCCACAGGAGAGGGATGTTGCTGTTTTTAGCATTTATGATGACATGGGAAGGGTAAGTAAAGGTTACCTACCGGCAATGATTAGCACTTATTCAAAAAACATAATTTATGCACAGAAGAATTTTTATACTAACTACTTTTCAGAGGCTGAGGCTGACGCTGCTTACTCGGTGACTAAATATGACGGTAGTCCACTCTCGCGTGTAGTCTCTTCTATGAAAGCCGGAGCCGCCTATCACTCTGCCTCTAAAGAGGTGGTTTATGGTTATAGTGTTAATGTGGTTTCAGAGGTGCCTATGCTCCAATACTCTTATTTAGACCACTCCATAACATATAGTGGTACCTACCCTGCGGGAGCATTAACCAAAGAGACAGTTACAGATGAAGATGGGGGAGAGAGTATTATCTATAAAGACTCAAGAGGTGTTATTATCCTCCAAAAGAAAAAACTCTCATTATCAGA
>CAZXOP010000018.1:8087-23622 GCA_964642235.1 uncultured Muribaculaceae bacterium | reverse complement strand
CCGATGCTTTTAATCAATACCACATGGGGATTACAGCAGAGAATATTGCCGAGAAGTATGGTATTACCCGCGGGGAACAGGACGAATTCTCTTATAATTCTCAGCAGAAAGCTATAAAAGCTGTCGATTCAGGTATTTTTGATGCTGAGATTGTCCCTGTATCTATTGTTTCGAAGAAGGAGACTATTGTTTTTGATAAAGACGAATACCCAAATCGTGCATCCACTCCTGATAAGATGGCAGCCCTTAGACCCGCATTTAAAAAGGATGGTACAGTAACAGCCGGAAATGCCTCCGGAGTTAATGATGGAGCCTCTTTTGTGCTTCTCGCCTCCGAGGATAAGGTTAAAGAGTTAGGGCTAACTCCATTAGCAGAGGTAATCTCTGTAGGTCAAGGTGGTGTTGATCCCTCTGTTATGGGTCTTGGTCCTGTACCTGCCATTAGACAAGCTCTTAAAAATGCCAATATGAAACTCTCAGATATGGAGTTGATCGAACTTAATGAGGCTTTTGCTGCTCAGTCTCTTGGAGTTATCCGTGAACTTATTCAGGAGCACAATGTTTCAAAAGAGTGGATAGATGAGAGGACAAACATCAATGGTGGGGCTATTGCCCTCGGACACCCGATTGGAGCCTCCGGGAATAGAATTCTGGTTACATTGGTTCATTCTCTAAAGAAGAACAATAAGAAAATAGGTCTTGCATCACTCTGCATCGGCGGTGGTATGGGGACTGCAATAATCATCAAAAGTATCTAGTTCAATAATGAATTTCAATTTAACTAAAACTCAGGAACTTTTTCGGCAGATGATAAGGGAGTTCGCCGAAAAGGAGATAAAACCTATTGCCGCAGAGATAGATGCTCAAGAGAGGTTTCCTTTAGAGAGTGTTGAAAAAATGGCAAAACTCGGAATTATGGGGATTCCTATCCCCACGGAGTACGGAGGTGCAGGAGGGGATAATATAATGTATTCCATTGCTATAGAAGAGCTCTCAAGAGCATGTGCTACCACGGGACTTATTGTTTCCGCTCATACCTCTCTCTGCGTTGTCCCAATTTTAGAGTTTGGAAATGAGGAGCAGAAGAGGAGATACCTCCCTAAGCTCACTTCAGGGGAGTGGATTGGAGCTTTTGGTCTTACTGAACCTAATGCAGGTACAGACTCCTCCTCACAGCAGACCACAGCCCTCCTTGACGGAGAGGAGTGGGTTCTTAACGGGAGTAAAATTTTTATTACAAATGCCGGTCGTGCTCATGTCTATATTATTATTGCAATGACCGATAAGTCGCAGGGGAATAGGGGTATTTCAGCCTTTATTGTGGAGTCGGGTACTCCCGGATTCGAGGTTGGAAAAGAGGAGCTTAAACTTGGAATACGTGGTTCTTCGACTGCTGAGCTTATTTTTACAAATTGCAGAATCCCAAAAGGAAACCTTTTGGGTAAAGTTGGGGGAGGGTTCCCTATTGCTATGAAAACCCTTGACGGAGGGAGAATAGGAATCGCTGCACAGGCACTTGGTATTGCTCAAGGTGCTATGGATGAAACTGTTAAATATACCAAAGAGAGAAAACAATTTGGTAAAGCTATCTCTCAATTCCAAAATACTCAGTTCCAAATGGCAGATCTTCAGACAAAAGTGGAAGCTTCACGTCTTTTGGTTCGTAAGGCCGCTTTTAATAAAGATCAAGGGGTACCTTACTCCACTGATGCTGCAATGGCAAAGTTGTTTGCTGCTGAAACAGCAATGGAGGTTACCACCAAAGCAGTTCAATTCCATGGCGGATATGGTTATACACGCGAATATCCTGTTGAAAGGATGATGCGAGATGCTAAGATTACCGAAATATATGAAGGCACATCAGAAGTTCAAAAGATGGTGATAGCCGCAAAATTGTTTAAATAGATCTTGATTATGAGAGTTGTAGTATGTATAAAACAAGTTCCGGATACCACCGAGATTAAGATAAATCCTGTAACCGGCACACTTATTCGTGAGGGGGTTCCAAGCATTATGAACCCTGATGATAAAGGGGGACTTGAGATGGCTCTTCGCCTAAAAGACCTCTATGGTGCTCATATTACTGTGGTCTCTATGGGACCTATGCAGGCAGATGTTATGCTCAGAGAGGCTTTTGCAATGGGAGTTGATCGCACTATTTTATTGTCTGATAAGAAATTTGCGGGAGCTGATACTCTTGCCACCTCATCAGCCATTTCGGGCGCATTAAGAACCTTTAAGTGGGATATTATAATCACAGGAAGACAAGCCATTGATGGGGATACTGCGCAGGTGGGACCTCAAATCGCAGAACTTCTAGGGATTCCTCAAATAACTTATGTCACCGATGTTAAATTTAAGAACAAGAAGACTCTTGTTGTTAAAAAGGAGACAGAAGAGGGGTATAATTTACTACAGGTAGATGCTCCTTGTCTTCTTACCGTTCTGGCATCTGCCAATAAAGCACGTTATATGAGTGTTGCCGGTATAGTCGAGGCATACAATAAAAAAGTAGAGGTCTGGGGAGCAGATAAAATTGATGTAGAAGAGTCACTTCTTGGTCTTAAAGGGTCACCTACTAAAGTTCTAAAAGCTTTTGCCAAATCGACTAAACAGTCAGGGGAGGTATATGAAGTAGATAGTGATGAAGCTGTTGGGATTATTGTTTCCAAACTTAAAGAGAAATATATTATTTAACACCTAAAAATGAAAGAAATGGATAAAAGTGCTTATAAATCAGTATTTGTTTTCGCGGAGCAGAGAGAAGGTGTTATTCAATCAGTTGCTCTTGAGTTATTAGGGAAGGGGAGAGATCTTGCAGAAGCCCTTGGAGAGAAGTTAGTTGCAGTACTTGTGGGGCATAATATTTCGGATAAAGTTAACCACCTTATCGAATATGGTGCCGATGAGGTAATCGTGGTAGATCATAAAAATTTAGAACATTATCTGACTGAACAGTACTCACAGGCTATTCACCAAGTAATAATAGCATTCAGACCTAGTATTTTCCTTTTCGGAGCCACCACCATAGGGCGTGATCTTGCTCCACGTCTCTCAGCAAGGATAGGAACAGGGCTTACTGCAGATTGTACCAAACTCGATATTTCGGAAGAGAAGGAGCTATTGATGACCCGCCCTGCTTTTGGAGGGAATTTAATGGCTACTATTCTCTGTTCCAGCCATCGCCCCCAAATGTCCACAGTCCGACCCGGGGTTATGCAGAAAAAGGAGAGGGTACGTGGTAGAAAGGGGTCTATTGTTGTTTTCGAGCCAAAATTTGATGAGAGTAAATTCAAGGTTAAACTTCTCGAAACGGTAAAAGAGAATAAAGGGATGGTTGACATAGCAGATGCTAAAATCCTCATTTCAGGAGGTAGGGGTGTTGGAAGTTCTGAGGGTTTTGATAGGCTAAAAGAACTTGCTTCTCTACTTGGAGCTGAAGTTTCAGCCTCCAGGGCTATCGTTGATTCGGGGGTTATGGGTCATGATCGTCAAGTGGGTCAGACAGGAAAAACTGTACGTCCGGATCTCTATTTTGCCCTTGGTATCTCAGGGGCTATCCAGCACCTTGCAGGAATGGAGGAGTCAGATTATATTATTGCTATCAACAAAGATAAATTTGCCCCTATTTTTCAGGTGGCCGATCTTGGAATAGTGGGAGATGTAAACCAAATCATACCGCTCCTTACTGAACGTCTTCGTAAAGAGCCTAATGAATAGTAGATAATACTACTTTTTAGTCGGTTTTGGTGGTGTGTTTGCAACTATTTCAGAAGCACGAGCCACAGCAGGGATTATATGGGGAAAGACATTCTCTTTCCCTATGAGTTTTGTCAAACCAGATTTATCCATAGAGCCTCTTACTCTGGAAGTTACACCTGATAGAACTATCGTTATCCCCTCCTTTTTAGAACGGGTAACAAGGTTAGTTAAGTGATTTATCCCTGTTGAATCGATAAATGGGACTTTTCGCATTCTGATAATTCTGACAATAATATCCTTTCTCGTCCCCCTTTCGACCTCATCTAGTTTGGATGCAAGTCCAAAGAAGAAGGGACCATCTATTTCGTATATTTCCACCCCTTTAGGAACAGAGATTCTATCTGTATCTGTGAGTTGTGCTTTTTCAGCATCCTCGGTAGCCGGTATGACATTCTCTTTTAGAATTTTAATTTCCGATGTATCGGAGACACGTTTGATAAATGATACCACTGCAAGAACAAGCCCAACTTGTATAGCCACAGTAAGGTCTATTAGAACAGTTAAGAAGAATGTAATAAGGAGTACTGCCACATCTCCTCGCTCCCCTTTAAGGAGCTGTTTGAATGTCCTCCACTCCGACATGTTATATGCTACCATAACCAACACCGCCGCAAGACAGGAGAGGGGAATATAGACCGCATAAGGCATAAGGAAGAGGTATATCAATAGCAGCACCACAGCGTGTATAAGTCCCACCATAGGGGTTTTACCTCCGTTATTGATATTGGTCATTGTACGGGCAATGGCCCCTGTTGCAGGGATTCCCCCGAATATAGGAGTAATAATATTTGCAACCCCTTGTCCGACAAGCTCAGTATTGGAATCGTGTTTTTTCCCAGTAACCCCATCTGCAACCATAGCAGCCAAAAGGGACTCAATGGCACAAAGCATTGCAATAGTAAAAGCAGGAGAGAAGAGGTTCTTAATGGTATTGAAACTCAAATCAGGGAGCTGTGGTGAAGGGAAAGAGAGCCCTTTTGCTAATTCGGGAAATTTAGTCCCTATAGTAGCTAAATGGATAGATGGGAAATAGGTGATTATGAATGAGACAACTGTACCGAAAATAATTGCAACAAGTGACCCCGGGAGTTTACTGGTCTTAGGCCAAAGAATTATAATGGAGAGACATGCAATAGCAAGTCCCGTCTCCAAAAGATTTATCGTCCCTAAATGCTTTATATAATATATCCATTGCGCGGTAAATCCGGCAGGAAGGGCATCAACAGGGAAACCAAAGAAGTCTTTAAGCTGAGTGGAGAAAATTACCACGGCTATACCGGTAGTGAACCCCACAATTATCGGGTAAGGGATAAACTTGATTATTCCACCTAATTTGAAGACCCCCATTAAGACAAGCATTATCCCGGCCATTATGGTGGCAGTCATCAACCCCCCGAAACCGTATTGCTGAATTATACCATAAACAATAACAATAAAGGCTCCGGTCGGCCCTCCAATAAGAAAATTAGAACCTCCTAGAAATGAAATTATGAACCCTGCGACAATAGCAGTTATAAGACCTTGTTGTGGGGTTACTCCTGAGGCTATCCCAAAAGCAATAGCAAGCGGTAAAGCAACAATTCCCACTATTAACCCTGCAATCAAATCAGAGCGTAAAGTCTCCTTGTTGTATTTCTTCTTCTTAAATAATGAAAAAATTACAGGTGGATTTACTGTCAGGTTTAAATTTCTAAGTGTGGTAATTAGCCTCTGTCTCATTAATCAAATAAAGCTTCAGTTCTTTTAACAATCATTTCCTTGTCCGAAGCAGTGTCAAAAATAATATGAGGCTTAGCATAAAACAGGTTTTTATCCCTTTTGAACATCTTTTCACCCCCACCTGTAACATTTAGCATTACCACTCCCTTCTTCTCTATTTTGCCCGATTTTAGCGAATTAATCACGCTTGATAATGCAATCGCCGCTGCAGGATGAATATCTATACCCTCAAATTTCTCAAATAGCTCAGACATTCTGCAAATATCGGAATTATTTGCGACTTCCATATCACCTTCACTATCTTTTATTGCATCATATAGTCCACCGGGTATTGAATATGGAGGTCTGCGATTTGATAAAACCTTAGCATCTATCTGTAATGCCAACTTCCTGAGCTCCTCATCATCCCCTTCAAGCAGAGCTCGACTTCCAACTTTCCAAGCATCATACATAGGGGTAAAAGGGAGGTTTTGAGATGGAATCAATTTCATTTTATGACTTCCGAATCGACCATCCTCGATAAGGCGTAGATTTGCCTCCCAAGCTGCGATGGTTCCCGTCCCACTCCCAACAGCCTGAAAATAGTAATCAGGTATCCTTCCGATATGAGTAGCAGCAGAGAGTAGGGTAGTGGACATTCCGTCACGGCGAGCCACATTTTTCGCCCCCCCCTCATCTATAAATCGAGGAGAGGTTATTACTATAGATGCAAGATGAATAGCATCAAAATAATCAGTCCCATTAGGGGTCGAAATTATTTTAACACATTCATTAAGTGGTTTTTCAAACCAAAGTGCATCAATATTGTCCGCAGGTACGGAGAGGAGTAATGGAATATTATTGTCCGAGCAGACCTGAGCAAAAGCCCTTGCAGTATTCCCGGCTGAAGCCACGACAAGAATCCTTTTATTCTCTTGTGGAAGCCTTGCACAGACACTATACGCCTCACACTCTTTGAAAGAGCAGGTCTTCATAAAGGCACCTCTTTCTGGCCAATACCCTGAAAATGTTATATATAGATTATCTAATCCGATTTGAGCGGCTAACTTCTCGCTTCTATATGTAACCGGAGCAGAAGATCCCTCTAATATCCTGTTTATAGGCATCCAGTCTGCAAATTTATAAATTCCAAAGTTGTCACCTCTGAGGTTAAGCTGCTTCTTATCGTAAATTGCTCTAATGAGTGAAGGTTTATCATATTCAGGGTCAGTCAATAGCCAACCTGTATCCTTATAAACTCGATTAGTAGCATAAGTTTTCAGCAAATAATCTGTAGGGGTAAAATTTTCCATCTATTCTTTCATTTTATTTAAAACCACTTGAGAAATATCCTGCACCGGAATATCGGCACGAGACGAAAAAGTCTTCAAGCACAAAGGACAGGCAGTAACTATTCTATCAGGGTTATTTATTGTTAGATTTTTAATTGCAAGGTCAGTAATTGGAACCCTCTCCTTATAGGACAATGTCATGCTCCCCAAGCTCCCTCCGCAGCAGATACTCTCCTCGAACTCTTTCTCAGCAGAGACAAGAGTTCCTGCATGGTTCAATACTGCTCTCGGAGAGTCGTACACTCCGCACCCTCTTCCAAGTTCGCAAGGGTCGTGGAATACAAGTTTCTCTTCCCCTTTCTCCACACTTATCTTCTCCTCCTTGATCATATAATCGAGAAACTCCGAATGATGCACTATTTTTAACCCATGGAGGTTATAATTCTCCTTAAATACTTTCAGGCAGATGGGGCAGGAGAGGAGCAGGGTAGTGGCACCCGATTCTTCTATAATTCTCTTATTCTTTTGAATCAATGCCTCTGCTTCTTCTACTTTTCCACTAAGTAACAATGGCCTTCCGCAGCAAATCCCCCCCTCTTCATCCATAAATTCGTACTCAATCCCCCCTCTTTTTAGAATAGTGGTCAATGACTTAGATATCGCCGGGGTGAGATGAGTCATACATCCGCCATAATACAATACTTTCTCTTTTGCAGCCTCAACCTTTATCTCAGGGAGATAGTCATAGTTCTGTTTAACCGGATAGAGCTCTAATGATCTATTTGCTAATTTCAAAGCACAGGAATCCACCCCTACTGGACAGATAGCCACGCATTTACCACACATAAGACATTTGTCCCCGATAGTACTATATTTTTTCTTATTACCCCTTCTGAGGAAACGGATAAAATAGACAGAAGAGTACTTTAAGTTTATCTTATGTACCCCCATCGGACAAGCATCTATACAGAGACCGCAGCTCGAACAGGAGTAAATCTCTGCCGTGGCATACCCCTTCTTAGGGTGATGAGCCTTAACCCCTGCATTCCTGAGCATAATAAGGAACGCCTCAGTCGGAATATGCATATACCTCGAAAAAGGGAGAAGGAAGAAAAAGAGTCCCAAGACGCAAGAGTATGCCCACCAAGTGGGGAGGATATGATAATCGTTACTTAAGAAATTAGAGAAGAGCCAGTATGTCGGTTCCGTCAAGAAAGACCCCCCACTAATACCTGCAGTAAACCCTTCTGCAAGGAATCTTAAAGGGAAGATTGCCCAAAGACAATACATCGCAATTTTATCTGGGAGGGACTGTTTGGTGGTCCTTCGCATCCCTAACCACCTCGAACGAACCCTCTTAATAATGGCTAAAGTAATTCCACTTAGAACCACTAACAGGAAGAAGTCCATTAAAAAGAATAAGAGTGCCCCTCGGAGGGTATGATTAGTTTCAAGAACGAAAAATCTAAAAAATATAGGATAATAGAAGAGTCCGGTACGAGCCGGAGTATAGAGCCAGGTCTCAATATGCCCAAGAACTATCAACATAAACCACCCAAAAGCGATACTCGCATGCATATACCCAAGCACTGCATTCCTTTTGAATATCTTAACATGAAGAAGAACATCGCATATAATATCCTTCAAATCCTTAAAAAGTATTCTTGGGGAGATTAACGATAATAGAAATCTCTTCCTATCTGCCGGTGGAAGTTGGATAATAACCCTTATAGCCCCTATAATAAGATATGCAAGGATAAAAATCATCCCGAACATAAATGGGAGGACAAAATCATTATATCCGTTTAGAAACCTCTCTTTCACTTATTTATTCTCTATATTATAAATTTTACAAATACTTAATATGAGATGCCTTGTATTAATCCCCCTCGGACATACGATAGTACATTTTCCACATAACATACAAGAGCGAATCTCCTCAATAGCCTCCTTATCTCTACCTGTTCCAAGAAAAAGAATAACCCTTCTAAGATTCATGGAGGTATAATTTCCGGCAGTACAACTCGCAGCACAAGAGCCACAAGCCATACAGATATTCACATCAGGTTCAGCCTCCTGTAATAACTTAAATAATTTAGGATTAAAGTTATCTAAATTTATGGTAGAACTTGGGGATATGGAGTAGCCGAAATTATTCATTGCTGTTATCTATTTCAGGGTATGAGAGATAATGATCTATTTCCAATGCAGCAGCACGTGCCTCTGCAAGGGACTCAGGGAGGGTCTTTGGACCGGTACAAGCACCTGCATAAAAAACACCTTTCTTAGAAGAGGTGTGCACCCCTTTTATAGCATCTTTACACTGCAAAAAACCATCTTCGGCAATAGGGAGGGAGAGAGCTTTAGCTATCTCATTAGTATCAGGGTTATTTACCATTCCCGTCATTAATACCAATAAATCCATTGTAACTTTTAATGGTTTCCCAGAAAGTGTATCCTCTGCCTTTACCACCAACTTACCCTCTTTATTTTCAGAGACTTCGGAGACTCTTCCCCTCACAAATCTCACCCCATAATCTTTTTGGGCAGAGAGGTACATATCCTCAAAATTTCTTCCGAACATCCTTAAATCCATATAAAAACAATAAACAGAGGCACCGGGGAATAACTCTTTCATCTCACACGCCTCTTTTACAGCAGTGGCACAACAGACTTTAGAGCAGTGACGATTCCCCACTTTTTCATCTCTTGACCCCACACAATGAACAAAACCTATAGTTTTAGGATTATCATCGATAGGGAGATCATAGTTCCCTGAAAAATAAGCTTCAAGGTCAGCAGAGGTAATAACTCTCTCATAAATTCCATACCCGTACTCCTCCTTCCTCTCTGCCTGAAATAGTGAAAAACCTGTTGTTATAAGTAGAGCATCAGCGATTATAGAGACTCCATTAGAGAGGATTAGATTAAAAGACTTATCAAGCCTGTTAATACTTGTAATTGTGGAGTTTACAAACCATTTTGTATCACCTATGGAGTCTATCATCTCAGTTAAAATATTACTTGCCGAGACACCCTCCGGAAAGAGCCTGTCCCATTTAGCAAGATGCCCCCCAAGATAGACCTCTTTCTCCACAATAAAAGTGGTATAACCATCCCTATTAAGATACTTTGCAGCCTCCAATCCACTTGGACCTCCACCTATGATTACGACATTCTTATTCATATTAGAAACATTTGATATTATTAGGGGCCTTAGGAAGAGTTAACTCTTTTCCATTCAGTCCTTTATATTTCTCTTTAGGATCATATTGAATCCCCATTTTATCGAGTAAAGGCTCCACTGCCACTTGATGCATTTGAAGTCCCAATTCCCATGGGTCGTACCCCATTATAAGCCCCGAAAGCTCCTCAGCAGAGAGTACCGGTATGCCATACCCCTTTTCCTCCCCATAAGTTTTCCCAACACTCTCAGCCACCACATATTGCCATCTATCGAGAAAATAGTTACACCCTGGGCAGTTAGTCAAAATAAAATCAGGATGATAAGGCTCCATTGATTCAAACTTCTTATAACTATTCGATAACGAATACCCTCTATTTGCCTTTACTATATATTGCCTAAACCCAAATCCACAGCAGTGCCTCCTCTCAGGATAATCTATAACATCGCCCCCCCAAGACTCTATTAGTCCTGCAAGTACAAAAGGGTACTCTGACCCCCCGACACTATGATATGGAAAGATCTTAGAGTAATGGCACCCGATATGCTCTACACCCCTTAGAGGTTCCCCTGTCTTAACATTTACCAGCTTATATTTTGCTTTTTCCGATATAAGATTACGGTATCTGAATGCTAAATCGCTTGTATGGGCTATATATTTAGGTTTAACAAACTCCTTACGGCATGATTTCCATAATAACTCCCTGATTTTTGCCTCAAGTTCAGGATATTCGTGCCAAGTCTCTAAGATTTCACAATGAATCCCGAAAGAGGTTACACATGACATTGCGAAATTTTCATACCCTGCCTCTGTCATTAATGCAAACTGTCTTGCAACTATAGTCATAGAGGTCTCCTGAGGGACAGAATCACAATGATATGCAATACCCCCACATGTCGTATGGTTAGGATCATCGATAAAGTCCTTCCCAAGCCTGTTTCTGACGATATCAAGAAATATCTCTTCCGCTGCAGGGAAGAAGTTCTGTCTTATACAACTCCTTGCGTAAAACCATTTATCATTAGGAATCTCCTTTTGATAACTCGACCATATTTTTTGTTTCCCTTCGTATAACATAGAGAAGAATTTTAATTATTAAAGTGAATATCAGAGGAGTCGTTATAAGTTTTAGAGAAATACTCCTCATCAGAACAACCGAACTCTTTGGCTTTCGAGAGAGAGTTCTCCTCAATCCATTTCATCTGCTCTGTCGCACCGGTTATTTCGAAAATAGCTTTCAAATCATCGAGAGAGTTTTGAGATATTTTTCTGAGGGCACCACCACCTTCTTTATCATAATTTGCCCCCACTCTTTCATAAACATCATCCTTATTCTCCAAAATCCATTCCCCCACAGTGCCGTATTCAGGGTGATCTTCCATGCTAAAGGTCTTAGGATGAATACAATAACCATAGTCGAGAATATTGTTACATAAAATCTTCATAAGGGGATATTGTTGACGTCCCTTTTCCGAGTAAGTAAAATAACCCAATTTAACAGAGAGGGTTCTTAGAGCCATAACCACAAGCGCAGGGGCATTCTTCCTCGGACACCTCGATACACAGGACATACACTCTCCGCAATACCAAATAGTATCACTCTTGAGGAGAGCCTCTATCTCCTCCTCATCCTTATTCTGGACTATATCGACTATGTTTTTAGGATTATACTTATAAAACTCTGCAGCAGGGCATACAGCAGTACAAGTTCCGCAATTAATGCAGGCAATCAGACCCTCTTTAATACGGTAATCTTGGATTAGAAGATCATATAGTTTCCCCATTGGCTACGGAAAGATTAAATGTTTCGGTATTATCATCTATATTCTCTGACATCCTTTTAAGCACAGAGAGAAAAGTTATTATGTCTTCATCAGGAATCCCTTCAGTAACAGATTGAACACAGTTTATCCCTACCTCTTTGGCTTCATCTTTCATCTTTTCGGCTTTCTGGGTAAGGGCGATTAGATTCTGTCTTCTATCAGCATCATCAGCAATTCTGACCACAAGCCCTTTCTTCTCAAGTGCATCCACAAGCTTGGTAACAGAGTTTTTATCCTTATAGATAGAGTCTGCAATTTTCTGTTGCGACATGGTCCCTTTATTCCAAAGGGTATCTATTAGAAGGAATTGTTCCGGAGTAATATCTAAGTCATTCTGTTTTAAGTAACAGAAGACATATTGTTTAAATCTATTATGAACCAGATTTAGATAAACAGCTACTTGTTTAGTTAGTATCATATATTATAGTAAAACGTTTTACTTTCCGACAAAGGTAGTAAAAAAGTAATACCTACATATTTTTTTTAGGAATTATACTCGTCCCAACTCTTAATCTGTATCCCCTCTATAGGGAGATTACAGAAAGCAATAATAAAAGCAGTGGCAAGTCTTGTATTTGTAATAATAGGTATATTAAAATCGACGGCAGCGCGGCGAATTTTATACCCATTCTCTAACTCCACCTGAGTCAGGTTCTTAGGAATATTTACCACTAAATCTATCTTCTTATCGTGAATCATTTTAAGAGCTTGTGGCTCCATTCCCGGCTCACTTGGCCAATATACCAACTCCGCAGGAACATTGTTCTCGACAAGAAAACGATGACTACCACCGGTAGCATAAATATTATACCCCTTATTAACTAATGTTTTAGCAGCTTGAAGAAGTTCTGCCTTCTGCCTTACATCCCCGGAAGAGATTAGAATATTCTTCTTAGGGATAGAATAACCTACAGAGAGCATAGCCTTGAGGATAGCCTCATTCGTATCGTCCCCAATACACCCTACCTCTCCTGTAGAAGCCATATCCACACCGAGTACAGGGTCAGCTTTTTGAAGTCTTGAGAATGAGAATTGGGAAGCCTTAATACCGACATAATCGAGGTCAAAAGCACTCTTAGATGGGGGAGCAGGTTTTTCCCCTATCATTACCTTTGTGGCAAGTTCGATAAAGTTAATTCTAAGGACTTTAGAAACGAAAGGGAAGCTCCTTGAAGCCCTAAGGTTACACTCTATAACCTTTATATCATTCTCCTTCGCAAGGAATTGAATATTGAAAGGACCTGATATTTTTAACTCCTCTGCTATCTTTCTTGCTATCTTCTTTATCCTTCTGGCTGTCTCTACATAAAGCTTTTGAGGTGGGAATTGAATAGTCGCATCACCTGAATGTACCCCTGCAAACTCTATATGCTCTGAAATAGCATAAGCAATAACATTTCCTTCGTCAGCAACAGCGTCGAACTCTATCTCTTTAGCATGTAGAATAAACTCGCTAACCACCACAGGGTGCTTTTTAGAGACATTTACAGCAAGTTTAAGAAACTCCTCAAGTTCATTATTATTCGAGCAGACATTCATTGCAGCGCCTGAAAGGACATAAGAGGGGCGAACAAGAACAGGGTAGCCGACATAATCCACGAATTTGGTAATCTCCTCTAATGATGTCAATTCTTTCCACCTTGGTTGATCGATTTTAAGTCTATCGAGCATAGAGGAGAATCTATGTCTATCTTCTGCATTATCAATACTATCAGCAGAGGTACCGAGAAGGTTCACACCTGCATCATCTAAACGAATTGCCAAGTTATTCGGAATCTGTCCACCCACAGAGACTATCAGACCGTGGGGGTTCTCCAATTCGTAAATATCAAGTACCCTTTCATAAGTCAATTCGTCAAAATAGAGACGGTCGCACATATCATAATCAGTGGAGACTGTTTCAGGGTTATAATTAATCATTACCCCTCTCCATCCCGAATTTCTTATAGACTGCAGTGCATTAACGCTACACCAGTCAAACTCCACTGAACTCCCTATCCTATATGCACCTGAACCGAGAATGATTATAGATTTTTTATCTCCGTAATAAGTAACATCTGAAACAGTGCCATTATAAGTGAGATAGAGGTAATTTGCCTGGGCAGGGTACTCGGCTGCAAGGGTATCTATCTGCTTAACTACCGGTACTATACCGAGCCCTTTTCTATACTCTCTTACTATTTTCACCATCTCTTCACTCCCCAATTTATCCCCGGTTACCACTCTCCCAATTTGGAAGTCTGAAAAACCACGCGACTTAGCCATCTTAAGGAGATTATAAGGGATATCTCCGATTTTCTTAACCTTAGAGAGGTCATTATAGGTCTCAACTATATTATTGAGTTTGTGAAGGAACCATTTGTCTATTTTAGTTAAATCATGAATTTGGTCAATAGTATAACCTTTTTGTAGAGCTTTGGCAATAACGAATATACGATTATCTGTAGGCTCTCTTAAAGCCTTGTCTATATCCTGAACCACGATCTCTTTATTGGCAACGAAACCATGTGCCCCTTGTCCTATCATTCTGAGTCCTTTCTGGATGGTCTCTTCAAAACTTCTCCCTATTGCCATAACCTCCCCGACACTCTTCATACTGCTCCCGATCTCCCTCGAAACTCCTTGGAATTTGGAGAGATCCCAGCGAGGAATCTTACAAACAACATAGTCGCAGGCAGGTTCAAAGAATGTAGAAGTACACTTGGTAATGGAGTTCTTTAACTCAAAAAGTCCATACCCAAGTCCGAGTTTCGCTGCTACGAAAGCAAGAGGGTACCCTGTGGCCTTCGAAGCGAGAGCAGAAGATCTGCTTAATCGTGCATTAACTTCAATAACCCTATACTCCTCGGAAAAAGGATCAAGTGCAAACTGAACATTACATTCACCTACGATTCCGATATGTCTGACGATTTTAATGGCAATTCCTCTTAATTTAGATACCTCCCTTTGGGTAAGAGTTTGACAAGGAGCCACCACAATACTCTCTCCGGTATGTATTCCGAGAGGGTCAAAATTCTCCATGTTGCAGACTGTAATATAGTTATCATATTTATCCCTCACCACCTCATACTCTATCTCTTTCCACCCTTTTAAAGACTTTTCAACTAAGACTTGGGGGGAGTAGGAGAAAGATTTGTCTGCCAACTTTATAAGCTCCTCTCTATTGTCACAGAAGCCACTCCCTAAACCACCAAGAGCATAAGCTGCCCTTATAATAACCGGGTACCCCAAATTATCGGCAGCTTTAATGGCATCCTCTATATTTTCGACAGCCATACTCTTTATGGTATGAACATTTATCTCGTCAAGCTTTTTAACGAAAAGTTCTCTGTCTTCTGTGTCTATTATGGATTGAACCTGCGTGCCGAGGACTTTGATATTATATTTCTCAAAAACCCCGTTTTTAAAGAGATTAACTCCGCAGTTTAATGCTGTTTGCCCTCCAAAAGCGAGGAGTATCCCATCAGGCTTCTCCTTTTTAATAACCTCTTCCACGAAATATGGAGTTACGGGGAGGAAATAAATCTTATCTGCAACCCCTTCAGATGTCTGTACAGTAGCAATATTGGGATTAATTAAGACTGTTTTAATCCCCTCCTCCTTCATCGCTTTAAGGGCTTGCGAACCGGAGTAATCAAACTCTCCGGCTTCTCCTATTTTCAATGCTCCTGAACCAAGTAGAAGTACTTTTTTTATCCTTTTATCCATATTTTAGAGCAATTTAATGAAATTATCAAATAGAAACTCAGTATCATAGCTCTCCTCTGAGATATCC
>CAZXOP010000018.1:0-7987 GCA_964642235.1 uncultured Muribaculaceae bacterium | reverse complement strand
TTTAATGAAATTATCAAATAGAAACTCAGTATCATAGCTCTCCTCTGAGATATCCGGAGTAAAGTTCACGGAGAAGAAGAGTCCGCTTTTATGCTTTATCCCCTCATTAGAGCCATCATTCATATTTACAAAGAGAGGATCCCAATCATTTCCCAAAGTCTCAATATTAACAGCGTAACTATGATTTTGAGAGGTTATAAAACAATCATTACTCCCCACTAACCTCACCGGCTGATTATTCCCTCTATGTCCGTTTTTCATCTTATAGGTAGAGGCACCTGCCGCCTTTGCAAGGAGTAGATTTCCAATCCCCACTCCGAAAATAGGCTTCTTATTAGCGATGGCACTCTCTATATTTTTAACAGCCTCATCGCAGAAATCGGGATTACCCGGACCACTAGAGATGAAAAGTCCATCATACTCTAAGGTATTAAAGTCATAATCCCAAGGAACTCTTATTACCTCTAACCCCTTATTAATGAGAGTTTTCAGCAGGCTATGTTTTACGCCACAATCTAAAAGGAGTACTTTTTTACCACCCGATTTTCCATAACGGGTAACTTCTGTGGTACTCACCTTCGCTACCTGGTTTTCATTGTCGGGATTATATAACTGAGTAGGGGGGATATACCCTTTAGGAGAGATAGAGCCTAAAAGAGGCCCGCTATCCCTTAATAACTTAGCAAGTTCACGGGTATCGACACCATAAATCCCAGGGATTTTATTCTCCTTCATCCATTGATCGAGACTTTTAGAAGAGCTCCAGTGGTTAAAGTCAAAAGAGTAGTCAGAAACAATAATGCCCCTGACATGTATCTTCTCAGAATCATAGTTATTTGAGACCCCGTTAACGATTATATTATCAGGAACACCATAGTTCCCAATAAGAGGAGAGGTAAAACAGATAATCTGTCCGGAGTAGGAGGGGTCTGTCATGCTTTCGGGATGTCCGACCGTAGCTGTATTAAAAACTATTTCTCCATCAGTTGGATACTCATATCCAAATAAATAGCCTTGAATCTCAAGGCTATTTTCTATATGTAATATTGCTTCTTTCATACAGACAGCAAAAGTAGTTATTTTTAGGAAATCATTACATACTTCTTACAAAAATCATCCACATTTTTTCTTTAAGCTCCTGCCATCTCTGCATAGCAAGGGAGGCGAAATTCTTAGTTTGCTCATTAAGAACCTTTTGAGCCTCTGCAGTTTTCCCCTCCTTAACGAGGAGTTCTACCTTCTTCTCAATTCCCGGTGCCTGTTCAAACAATAACTCTTCAAGTGAAGCTCTTTCAGGCTCAAGAAACTTCCTGGTTTTATCCCAATAAATGGTAGCAAGACGGTTAGTCTCACGGAAAGACCAAATAGCTGCATCAGGACGATATCTATGTTGTCCACAGATCATAAAAGAGGCAGGGAGCTCTGTGGCACCTGCATAGATAGGGATACGGGGGCTCTGACCGGGGTTATCAAATGAAAAATAGGCCACACCACCAACTTCGTCAGGAAGCCAATCCCTTAACTGTATAACATGTGAATATGAACACTGTATAACGGCGATAGTTCTATTCCTATCAGTTATACCTGGAGATAATCTATTTAGAAGGGCACGTGTATCTGCATTCATATAAGTAGAGATAGGATAAACTGTATCTTTATATTCGCGGGTGGTACCATCTGCAAGTCTCTCTCTTCTATCCACCTCTACCCATAGATTTTTCACCTGGTCAAATCTTTCATGATCATAAGTAGCTCTATAAAGGGAGAACATCTTTTGCGGAGAGACCTTTTCATCAGGTTTTACAGAAAAAGGGAGCTCCTCTGATTCATAAGAGAGATTTAGAGAGGGTGCTAATGTGGTTAATACATAATACTCTCTTACAGAAAAAGGTTTCCTACCTGAAACAACTTTATGAAAGACCAGGGGAGAGGTTCCATCCCAATACCCTAATTTTTTAGCCCTCTCTTTCAAATCACTACTATACATAAAGTTGTTGGGATCATTAAAGTCTATTTTCCCAATTCTCGAAATATTAGCCGATACCCCTACATGGTCATCAGGAATCCTCTGAGCAGCCCAAAGAGCAGATGGCTTTCCTTCTCCCGAACCAACTATCTCGAAATGCCAAACCTCACTCTTATCTGCCACTGTGAGGCATTCGCCCCAATCGCCATAGCCATAAGTTTCAGCAAGTTTCCCCATTAATTTAATAGCCTCCCTTGCAGTGGTAGTTCTCTGAAGGGCAATTCTTTCAAGCTCTTCTACTAAAAAGAGTCCCTTATCGTTTACAAGCTCCTTCCTCCCTTCAAACGTAGTCTCCCCGATAGCCAACTGTTTCTCATTCAAACAAGGATAGGCAACATTAAGATATCTATATGTTTCCCCCACCATTGCGGGAATTTTCCCTTTCTCTTCCACTTTCCTCATATCACCCGGCTCTTCATTATGAAGCACCCCCCAATATACCGGCTCAAAATCCCCTTTTTTAAATGTTTTCCTCGGTTCGATATTTAACCAAGTACGGTAATTGGCATCGCAGGAGTGAGCTGTCATTACAGAGCCGTCAGTCGAAGCTTTTTTCCCCACCATAATGGAGGTACAACTCTGAGCATAAGACTCATCTTCCGGATTATATGGAACATTGATTTGGGCTTTTAGCGTAAAAACAGATAAAAGAATAACTAATGGGATAAGGAATCGTTTCATAAAGATGTATGTTTTAGTTAATAATTAGACAAAAATATCAAAAATTACCATATCTTTAAGCGAAATTTAAAAGAATTATGAGACGATTTATTTTATCTATACTATTTCTTCTCCCTATTATTACTTTAAGCGCCCAAGTTTCGGACTCCTTAAAAAAAGGGGATTTAGTTTTTATTATCAGCATAAAGCAGGATATAGATAAAGCTGCCATGAGAAAAGTTAACCTCGGCATTCGAAATGCAGAAAATGAGGGGGCTAAATATATCCTTTTTGACATCAATACTTATGGAGGAGCAGTCGATGCAGCAGATAGCATCAGGACGGCAATACTTCAGACTAAAATACCCACAATAGCCTTTATAAATGTTCAAGCTGCCTCTGCCGGTGCCCTTATATCTATCGCTTGCGACTCTATCTATATGCGGAGTGGAAGTTCAATAGGAGCTGCCACCGTTGTAAATCAGAATGGAGAGGTTATGCCAGACAAATTTCAATCTTTTATGCGTGGAATGATGCGTTCAACAGCCGAGGCTCACGGAAAGAAGATAATAGTAGAAAATGGAGTAGAGAGAGAGGTTTGGAGACGAGATCCTAAAATCGCACAGCAGATGGTCGATACAGCCAATGTGTTGAGTTTCACTCAGGAAGAGGCCATTATTAATCATTTCTGCGAAGGAAAGGCAGAGACCATAGATGAAGTGGTTTCAAAACTCTCCATAGTAGAGCCCATTATTAAAGAACAGACACTTAGTGCAATAGAGAAAATAATCCTATTTTTCCTCTCTCCTTTGGTTCAAGGGATTCTTATTATGATGATTATAGGGGGGATCTATTTTGAATTACAATCCCCAGGAATAGGTTTACCACTTGGGATAGCCATCTTAGGGGCACTTCTCTATTTCGTTCCACTCTACATTTATGGACTTGCCCTTAACTGGGAAATAGTACTTTTCGTGGTGGGGGTTATACTCTTGGCTTTGGAGATTTTCCTCTTCCCGGGGTTCGGTGTTGCAGGAGTTTCGGGGATTATACTCATTGTAACATCTTTAGTTTTTGCATTGGTAAACAATGATGTACTCTACTTTGAAGGTTCCTTTAATGCTCTTCCGGTGCTAAAAGCACTTGCCATGGTTCTAATCTCCCTCACAGCAGGTTTGGTCCTCTCCATTTGGGGTGCATCCAAACTCTACCCTAAAAAATCCTTCTCGTTTATTGCTCTAAAGACTGAACTCAATGAGAAAGAGGGGTGGGTTGGGGTAGAGACCTCCTCTATTTCACCCTTTGTGGGACTTGAGGTCTCCGCCTCCACAGATATGAACCCCTCCGGTAAAATAGAAATAGAGGGGAAGTGGTATGAAGCAATGATGGAATACGGCTCCGCCAATAAAGGGGATAAGATAAAAATTATGCGTTTTGAAGGGGGACGACTCTACTGCGAAAAGGTCTGATCTTGTTCAATAATTTTCAGGAGAGCATCTATCGCTTTTTCTTCAGGGACACCTCTTAATAGAGCCTCTTTACCACGATATATGGAGACTTTTCCCCGTCCTTCACCGACATATCCATAATCTGCGTCTGCCATCTCTCCCGGCCCATTAACAATACACCCCATCACTGCTATGGATAACCCTTTAAGGTGTGAGGTTCTCTTTTTGACCTCTTCAAAAACCTCCTCTATATTATATAGTGTCCTGCCACACCCCGGACAAGCCACATATTCACATTTAGAGAAGAGGCGTCTTGAGGCTTGAAGAAGGTCGAGTTTAAAACTCTCCAATCTCTCTTTTTCCACCTTCTCTCCTGAAGAGCTATAAGTGATAGTAAAGTCATCAATCTCCCTCTTTATCAGCTGAGCACCTATTTCACATGAGGCTGTCAGTATAAACTCCTCCCACCCGTTACAGTTATAATCGAAATGGTTATCGCTTCTCTTTTTTAATTTTTTATTATCGTAAATATCTGCAATAATTCTTGCCACAGGGAGTTCATTCAGAGGGTTTTCAGTCAATGAAACTCTTATTGTATCTCCAATCCCCTCTGAAAGGAGGGTTCCTATTCCCACAGAGGATTTTATCCTCCCCATATCCCCATTTCCTGCCTCAGTAACCCCAAGGTGGAGAGGGAAAATGACTCCCCGCTCTTGCATCCATTCATACAGTTTCCTGTATACCTCTATCATTGCCACTGTATTACTTGCCTTTAGGGAGAGTACCACAGAGTAAAACTCCTCCTCGATGCAGATCTCCACCCACTCTTTAATAGCTTCCACCATCCCTTGCGGGGTATTGCCATAAAGTTCGGTAATCCTCTCCCCTAAGGAGCCATGATTTACCCCGATCCTGATAGCAGTACCATACTCTTTGCAGAGGGCAATAAGTTTTCTAAACTGACTCATGGCCACTGAGTGCTCTTTTGCAAAGTTCCCCGGGTTTATCCTCACCTTGTCTGCTACTTTAGAAGCTGCAAGTGCCACCTCAGAAGAGAAGTGAACATCTGCGACAAGAGGTGTCTCAATCCCCTCACTTCGAAGCACTCTTTTTATCTCTGAGAGTGATTCTACCTCTCTAATCCCCTGCGTAGTAAGTCGTATTAACGAGGCACCTGAGAGAGACATTGCCCGACACTGTGAA
The DNA here is from genome assembly GCA_964642235.1 of uncultured Muribaculaceae bacterium. Lineage (GTDB taxonomy): Bacteria > Bacteroidota > Bacteroidia > Bacteroidales > UBA932 > CAYSND01. The sequence continues at coordinate 2,650 of CAZXOP010000018.1, read as the reverse complement.
AGAGCCTTCTCTATATCATTGGTATCGCAGTTACACATAGTCTGAATAACAATAGGGGAGCCTCCCCCAATGCAGACATTCCCTATATTTACCGAGAGTTTTTTCATTAAAAGAGATGATAGTTAAGTCCCACACTAATTAATATTATGGTCGGATATGAGTAAATCCAATAATTATCACTCATCTTAGCAGGGTGATAAAGCCATGATAAAGAGTATTGATATGTACATTCAAACTGTATCTCAATAGGTTTGAACTTTAAAGCTATTCCGCCACCTCCTGAAATACCATAATCAAACCTTTTATCATAACAGTCATATCCCCCTATTTTATTTGAGTTATACCTATACCCTAGGTAGGTCCCTATATTCATAATAATTCGGAAATGCTTCCCAATATTTGCCTTAAAACAGGAGGTAACAGGGAGTTGAATGGTATTATATTTTTGACTCAAATAATCAGAAGAGTACTCTGTAGTAATACCATAACTATTATACATTATCCCTGTACGGAAGCCGAAAAAATTAAGATGCCATAAAGGGTGATAATAAGTATATAATAAGGCGAAATTCATAGGAGAGTGGCTCCCGGTCGGTTTATAATCGGGAACAAAACTGGTATTAGAGATAGAATAAGAGTACTGAAGACCTATTAAATGCTCTGTAGGGGGCTTAGGGACACGTATAACAGTAGTGTCATAAAGTAGATTCTGTGCCTCTGTAACAGATGAAAAGGCAAAAATCAGAGTTATAGCAACTATTATTATTTTAATTTTTTTTCTCATTTGAACATTTTGCTGATATCAATAGTTTGTTCCAATTCTGTCTTTTCCGGTATATCGAGAAGATATGCATCATTTCCGGCTTGAGTTCCAACCCTATAGAGCAGAACCTTTTCGGGCTGCCTCTTCTCTAATAACGATCCTGTATCTATAATTCCATTTCTATTTTTATCCTCTATTATCCTGATACTATACTTATTAGATCTAAGATAGGGGAAAAGTAGTTTTGAGTCCTTATCGATTATGTAGGAACGAAAAACCCTATCTCTCTTTTCATTAATAAGCTCTACTATATAAGTACCATCCACATTCTGCACATCGAGTGTAAGGGTACTAAGTTTCTCATCCTTAGGGAGAGAGATTCTTTTATTCAAACTATCGGCAGGAAGACCATTTATATCAACAAACTCTTTATGAGCCATTTTTATAATATATTCATTCCCCGGAACAAGTGGATTTGCTGGCATTATGACATATCTCCTTAAATTCAGAGAGTCTTTAGTGACAGTAAATTTCTCCTTAATCACCTGTTGCTTAGGGGTAATGTAAGAGATTCTGACTGAATCAAAAGGGGCTTTAAGAAGCGGATAATCAAACTCCAAAACAAATCCCTCTTTCTCTACACTTTCAGGTTCGGCAATAAATTTATACCGAGCAACAGAGTCTTTAATCTCAATAACTTTCCCTCTTTTAATAATCTGTTTCTTTTTGGGGACAATCATTTTTATATTTTCCACAGTTGGCTGAAGAATTTTTAGAGAGTCATTGGTTTTATGATATTTTATTGAGAGCATAAGGGTGTCCTCGACAGGTCTTTGGTCATTTATCCAGAGGCAGAGGCTATCTTTAGTTTTATTAAACTGTTTTAATATCTTATCAGAAGAGACCCCTTTTATAGCAAGAGAGTCAATAATTACATAAGGGGCTGAAAATTTCAGATACATCATTCTTTCTGAAAGCCTCTCCTTATTTTTTATAAACTGTCTTGAGGAGGCCTCTTTAAATAGAGAGAGTTGGAGTGCGGAGGGGCGGGCAAGACATTGGGCAGTATCTTTGACTGAAAGTGACTTTAATGCTAATGAGTCAGGATGCATCACCTTAGAGGGGATATATAGGGTGTCAAGGAATGCTATCCTCTCATCTTCAGGATCATATTTATTATTGTTATTCTTATCCTCAATCGCATATACAGCATAAGAGTTGGGTTTTAGATTTCTTGCTGTGAAAAACCCCCATTTATCACTCTTTGCAGAGGCTCTTGGGCGAGTTTTAAAGACTGCAGAATCCGATTTATCGGTGTGAAAGAGAATTGTTATATTGTGAAGGGGGAGCATTGTCTGAGCATCCACCACTGTACCGGAGGTATAGAGGGAGTCAATAGAACTGCCGGTGGAGAAACTATAGATATATTTAGGGAAGAGGTTTCCCTCATTATTGTCCTGTATAGCCTCACCGGTATCTATTGAATATGTGGTATTGCTATCCAGAGGCTCCTGAAAAGTAAAAACAATACTCCTCCCTTTAATCCTTGCAATAATAGGTTTTGACTGAGGAGGGGAGAGGTAAATGTTCTCATTAGGGCTTTTAAGGACCACGTACTCATTGAATTTAAAAGTAACAGTAGCATTCTCAAGAGGAACATTCACTGCATTATATGCAGGTTTTAAATCCGTAATAATCGGTGGAATAGTATCTTTAGGACCACCACTTGGGGGGGTAGTCGTATTTGCACATGAATGCGAAAATATGCAATACATGAAAAACGAGATAGTAACTATTATGGGGAATATATTCTTCTTCATAATTAATTGTCTTTAACGTCAACTCTTGTAACATTTTCCACCCCTTTTATCTTCCTAAAGTAATTCA